>JBEKAN010000036.1:0-17566 GCA_050015895.1 Verrucomicrobiota bacterium | reverse complement strand
CAACGGTCGGATGCCCCGGCAGGTGAATTGTCCGGTTTGCGGCGCGGAGGGCACCGACGCGGCTAATGAAATCATCACGCGAACTTTGGCGGAGCGAAGAGGACGAGCGCCTTCCTTCTCCAGCAACCGTCCCGCGGCGCCCGGCGCTTCTCCCTTTGCGACCAATGCTTCGAAAGCGCCGGTGGAGAAATCGAAAGCCGCGTCTTGGATCAGCGCGGGCGCGGGCTGCGTCGCGCTGGCGGCCGCGGTGGCGGGTTTCTTGTGGTGGAAACATCACTCGCCAAAGAGCCGGGGCGCGGACAGGGCGGTGGCGGCTTCGCCTTCCATTCCCGGGGAGGATGGCGGCAGAAGTCAGCGGGTCATATTCCCGCCCACCGACCAACCTGTGCCCGCCGGGTCGGTGGACACGCTGGACTATATCCTCCAAGAAGATGACACCGATGATTCTTGGACTCTTTTTGACAGTGATGTCCGCGTGGATCGCGATCCCGACGGCACCGCCACGCCAACTTTTATCCTCAATAAATGGATGAACTCCCGGGCCTACGAGGTTTACAAAGTCACCGCGCGGGAGATTCAACTCCGTTATGAGGCACAGGCGCCCGAGACCAATGTGATTCGAGTCAGACGCTTCGAGGGAATCGGAGCGCAGGGCGAGGCGCCGGGGGTGGTCTGCTTCCAGCGGATTATGACGCCCGGCGGCCCGGGCTTCTTCTCCTCCTTCCGCCAGGATCAATTCGTTCTGGATCGCAAAACGGGCATTGGCAAAGTGGGGAAAGACGGCGGTTTTCCAAGCTCCAAGACCTATGTGTCCATCACCTGGGTGACCAACAAGCAAGGAGAAAAAAGTCTGTTTGAAGGCAATCCGGTCATCCGCCGCATTGATGAATGGCATATGCAAGGCGCGGTCTTTGAGGCCTACGACTATGCCTACCGCAATGGTCCGGTGGGCTGGCACTGGTATGAGCGGGTGTCCACTTTGCCACCCAAGGAAGGCGATCCCACCAAACAGGTTTTTCACTGCGAGAACGGCTATGTCTTTGTGGCCTCCAAAGGCTCGGCGACCAAAGCGCCGGAAGTCTATCAGTACGATCCGCAGACCAAGACGAAGATCAAACCACTTCGGGTCATCCTCTTCAAGAGCCACCAAACCCCGGAACTGGGCGAGCAGTGGTATGTCATCTATCGCGACACCGGCGATGACTATGGTTCGCTCCAGAAGAAGCCGGGACACGCCGCGCATGACTTCACGATCCCCGAGTGGAAAGAGAAGCCCGGCGCGACGATCGCGGATATCCCCTGCCTCTACACCCACATGCCCGCGCAAAGGAACCGACCATCCTCCGCTTCGGCAGATCTTTCGTCTCCGGGCAAAACCTTGCCTGCCACGAGCGCCTCCACACCCCAATTGGAGAGGGCGCCAGCCCCCGCGAGCAAGACCCCTCCGGCCGACCGCCTCAAGGAACTGAAGGCGCTTTTCGATCAAGGACTCATTCCGAAGGAAATCTACGACCAGAAGCGGAAGGAAATCCTCGATTCACTTTGAACGGACTTGTGGCAGCCACTATTCACCTCAACCAAGAATCACCATGAAGAGAATGCTCGTCTGTTTGTTGGCCGGCCTGCTGGGCGGCTTGGCCCACAACACCCAAGCCGCCGAGGCACCCGATCTGCAATACGGCCTCTACATCCACTTCGGCATGGACACCTTCCGCCACGCCGGAGAGAAGGGACAACTGCCGGTGGAGCGGTTCGCCCCGGCCGGCGTCAATGTGAACGCCTGGGCGCGCGCCGCCAAGCAAGCTGGCATGACCTTCGCGGTGTTGACCGCCAAGCATGAATCGGGCTTCTGCCTGTGGGAGAGCAAGGATTACGACTACGACATTGCCCACAGCCCGTACAAGGGCGACCTCCTCGGGGATTTCGTCAAAGCCTGCAAAGCCGGGGGCATTTTGCCGGGCGTGCATTATTCGATCCACGACACCCTGAACAAGGGCGCCGGGGCGCAAGCCGATGTGCCTTCCCCGTATTTCAATCTCATCAAGCAACATCTCACAGAGTTGAACACCAAATATCCGGAGATCCGTGTCCTGACCCTCGACGGTTCCACGCGGCTCTCGCCCGCGCAGCTTGAGGAACTGACCGGGCTTGTCAAGCGGCTGAATCCCCAGTGCGCCGTTTGGGAAGTCGGCAAAGACGGTGTGTCTGGAACGCACCATGTCAGCGACACGGTCATCCGTAGCTGGATGTGGGCGCCATCCGCGAAACTCAACCCGGCGCAGCAGATCTTCGCCTCCTATCAGCGATGTCTGTCGGCGGGCAAGGCCTTCGTGTTGAACGTCGGCCCCGACACTTCGGGCAATATTCCGGCCGACCAAATCGCCGTTCTGACACAGATCAAATCCATGATCGCAAATTCCCCGGCGGCCGCGTCCGCCGCCCCCGCGCCGGCCGCCAAGCCCGACGCCGCAGCGCGTTTGAAGCAGGTCAAGCAACTTTTCGACCAGGGCCTGATCAACAAGGAGGAATACGACCAGAAAGTGAAGGAGATCATGGACTCGCTTTGACACGCAACCTGTGGAAAGTTGTCCGGTTCAATCCTCCGCCAGCGCCCGCGCCCCCTCGGATTGGACGGCGAAGCGGATCAAGCGGGCGGTGTTGGGGAGGTTGAGCTTCTGGCGGATGTTGGCGCAGTGGACGGCGACGGTCTTGCCGGTGATGTGGAGTTGCCAGGCGATTTCCTTGGGAGACTTTCCCCTGCCGATCCAGTGAAGGATCTCCAATTCCCGGTCGGTCAGAACTTCCATTGGCGAGAGGCCCGGGCGCGGCCGGCCGGACATGCGGCGGAGGAGACTTTCGGAGACCTCCTTGCTCACATAAACCCGGTTGTCCAACACCTGCCGGATGGCCTTGATCAATTCCCCGGAGGGCTGCTGTTTGGTGATGTAGCCGCTGGCGCCGGCGCGGAGGATGCGTTCGGCGTAGAGGGATTCCTCGTGCATGGAGATGGCCAGGATGACCACGCCGGGATGGATGGCCTTGAGATCTTTGACCAGTTCCAGCCCGTTCTTTCCGGGCAGGGTGATGTCCACCAGCACCAGATCCGGAGCCAGCCTCTGGAAAAGCTCCACGGCCCGCGCGGCGTTCTCGGCTTCCCCGCAGACCACCAGGCCCGGCTCGCGGTTGATGGTGCCGCGCAGGCCCTCGCGCATCAAAGGATGGTCGTCCACGATGAGAATTTTCTTCCGCGCCGCCCCCGCGTCGGCGGCGATGGGCGCTGGTTTGGTCATATTATGACTCCTTCGGTGTGGCTTTGGGGGCGCGCTTCCTGGCGTCTTGGGCCGGGGGACGGCACCGTGCAGAGGACGGCGGTGCCGCCGCCCTCCCGGTTCTCAATGGCCAGCGCGCCGTTCATCATCCCGGCGCGGTAGCGCATAATGCGCAATCCGATGCCGGAGTTGTCCTGGCGCCGGGCCGGCATGCCCGCGCCATTGTCCTTCACCGCCAGGGCGATCCGATCCGGCGTCCGCGTCAGGCTGATCTCGATGCGAGCGGGTTTGCCGTGCCGGACGGCGTTGCTGACGGCCTCCTGGGCGATGCGGTAGAGATGCGTGGCGACGGTGTTGTCGGCGATCAGGACGGGTCGCTTGCAGGTGAAGCGGCAGGTGATTTGAAACAAGGATTTGGTTCGAGCGGCCAGGGATTCCAGGGCCACCATCAGGCCGTTGCTTTCCGGTTCGACCGGGTGCAGGCCGCGGGAGAGGCTGCGGGCCTGCGCGATGGCCTCGTACATCAACTTGGAGATCCTCTCCGATTGGCGCGCCTCGGGCCGCGACTTGGCGGCGAGGTCCTTGTGCAGCAGGCCGGCCAGGTGCGCCGTCCCCGCCAGAAGCTGGCCCAGCCCGTCATGCAAATCCTGGGCGATGCGCTGGGATTCGCGCTCGCTGGCATCCAAGATTTCCCTTTCCAGTTTGACCCGATCGGTGATGTCGCGCAAAAAAACCGAGGAATAGAAGAACTCGCCTTCGCTGGAAAAGGAGACGGCGTCCACCAACGCGTGCCGGATGGCGCCGTCCTTGCACCGCCGGGTCATCTGGAAGTTGCGAACCGTCTTCTTGGCCGCCAGCAACTCCAACAACTGGCGCCCTTCGGAGGGATCCGCGCAGAACTCGGTGAACGAATGTCCCAGGTACTCCGCGGCCGGGTAGCCCAGCAGGTCCATTTGGGCCTGGTTGGCGCGCAGGATGGTGCCGCGCGAGGACAACCAGATCAGGCCGATGGGCGCCTGGTTGAAGAAGCTGGTCAGATTGTGCTCGCTGCGCCGCAGCGATTCTTCGGCGTGTTTGCGCGCCGCGAGGTCCGAAATCGCCGTGAGCGCAAAGGACACGTCGTCGCTGACCTGGGTCAGAAGACTGACTTCCGCCTCATTAAAGAAATTGGCCTGTGTGGCATAGACTTGAAAAGACCCCGCCACTTTGCCGCCAATCCGAATCGGAAACGCCGCGATATAGCGCATCCCGAACCTGCGCAGATGGTCGTGCCAGGGCGCCAGGCGCGGGTCCTGATCGGCCTCCTCGACCACCACCGGGCGGTCTTCGCGGATGGCGGTGCCGGTCGGCCCCCGGCCTTCCGGCACGTTCTGGATCACGGCCCGGCCGCTGTCCAGGTATGCGGTCGCCCCGGCTTTGGCCACCGGTCGCACCGCTCCGTCCGGCGCCACCATGCCGACCCAGGCGAGTTTGAAACCGCCCACTTCCACCGCGACCCGGCAAATCTCGTCCAGCAATTTCTGCCGGTCCGGGATGTGGACAATCGCCCGGTCAATACTGGCCATGATGGTTTGCACCCGGCTCAGTTTGGCGATCCGCTCCTCGGCCTCCTTGCGTTCGGAGATGTCGCGGATGATGCTCATGCCACCGGTGATTTCGCCTTTGGCGTTGCGAAGCGCCGAGCTGGAGTCGGAAACCCAAATGGGGCGGCCGCCGCGCGGGGGACGCAGGAGGATTTCCTCCTCGGCGCAGGTTTCTCCCGACAAAATCCGTTCCAGCCGCTTCATGACTCCGTCGGCTTGCAAGAAGGGGAAAACCTCCAAGGGCCGTTTGCCAAGAACATCAGCCGCGGACTTCCCCATCAATTTCTCCATGAACGGATTCCAAATCAGACACGCCGGCTCTCGATTGTAAACCACGATGCCGTCTTTGGCCCCGGCGATCATCTGCTGGTTCAACTCATTTGCGTCGTGCAAGGCGTCTTCCGCCTGTTTGCGCGCCGCCAGTTCGGAAATCGCCGTCAAAGCAAAGGAAACGTCCTCGCTGACCTGCGTCATGAGAGCCATCTCATTTTCATCAAAGAAATGAGACTGGGGCGCATAGACTTGGAAGGACCCCGCGACTTTGCCCGCAACCCGGATGGGAAACGCGGCGACATAGCGCAAGCCGGATTGCCGCGCCCGGTCCTGCCACGGCGTCATGCGGGCGTCCTTGTCCGCCTCCTCGATGACAATCGGGCGGCCCTCGCGGATGGCCGTCCCGGTCGGCCCGCGGCCTTCCGGCACATCGTCCGTCGTCACCCGAATGCCGCGGAGGTAGTCCGTCACGCCGGCCTGCGCCACCGGTTGCACCGATCCGTCCGGCGCGATCATGCCAACCCAGGCCAGTTTGAAACCGCCCTGTTCCACCGCCACCTGGCAAACCTTGTCCAGGAGCTTCTGCCGGTCGGGGAGGCGGACAATCGCGCGATCCACCCCGGCCAGGACGGCCTGCGCGCGGGTGAGTTGGGCCACTCGCGCCTCCACGCGCTTGCGCTCGGTGATGTCGTTGATGACGCTGACGACGCCGGTGATCTCCCCTCTGGCATCGCGGAGGGGCGAGGAGGTGTAGGAAATCCAGACGGAGCGGCCGGTTTCGGGCGCGTAAAAATGGAAGTCCTTCAACTGGCGGGATCCTTCCGCCAGGACGCGCTGAAGATGCTCCATGACTCCGGCGTCTTTCAAGTAAGGGAAAACCTCCCAGGGGAGCGTGCCGATGAGTTGCGCGGCGGACTTGCCGGTCAACTGCTCCATGAACGGGTTCACCCCCACAGTCCTCAGATCCCGATCCCGGACCATGATGCCCTCTCTGGCCCCGGCCATGATATGTTGGTTCAACTCGGCCGCGGCGTACAGAGCCTCCTCGGCTCTTTTGCGCTCCCCGCCCTCGATGCGCGCCCGCTCCAATTCCAATTGCGTCCGGCGCAGTTCGTCATTCCGCGTCCCCGGCGCCATCCGGCGGACTTGCGCCTCCGGCGCACGCCTCCGCGCGCCATCCACCCGCGTTTTTTTCTTGCTCGCCATAACACCAGATCACATCACGCGTTCCCCGAAGGAACAGGCCAGACACTACCAAACTGGACAAGGCAGTAAAACGAATTCATGGGTTGACGGGCGCATCTCAACATCGCCCGCCTTGGTTGGAACGAACCCCTCTCCCTAACCCTCTCCCCACTGCGTGGGGCGGGGGAATCCTGAAATTGCATGGGGGCAGTGTCAAGATACACCCTGGGTTGACCGGGACGGCCGCCCATTGGGCCTGGGCTGAAGCCGGCGGGGCGACAACGACAAAGCGGGGGTCGGGAGAAGGCGGCGCCCGGGCGATGCTTTGGCGGGTTGCCGGCGCGTGTCATAAAAATTGAAGGGTTAAATTTGGCGTAATTTGGCGTAATCCAGCGTAATTTAGCGTAATCGAGGGAAATGGGCGGCATTGCCCGCGGAGCCGCCCGACATGTCCAGCCACCAGACGAGCCGTCTTGCCATTTTTCGGGATTTGGATTCATAAAAATAAAAGTACTTTTTTTTGGCTTTATTAACCTTCATTAACCTTCATTAGCCTTCATTGACCTTCATTGGGACGCTGCCGGGTTCAACGCAAAATGGCAATGTCGCAAGGACGCCATCTCCCCGTTGATTGGCGTTTATCGGGCCGGTCTGCGCGCCGCTTTGGCGCGAAACCCCTTGCGCGGCGGCGGACGGGCGGCCGTCCCGGCCGTTTCTGACATCTGATCCCCCATTTTTCATGCTGTTGCAAGGTGTATCACATAGCGAAGGAATTGTCAAGGCCAATCTTTGAAAAAGTTTTGGGGCCGCGGAGAAACTGACATTGCCGGACAACCCCGGATGAAGAGCGATTAGGATTAAGATCAAGATTAGGAATTGGGCCGCCAGGAAGCCGGCAAAAGGGGCACAGAGACCCGGGCACAAAGGCACGACCAAAGAAATGCAAATGGCAGGGGAATGATTGTCAGAGGAATGGAAAGGCCAATGCCTGAGACGGCCGTCGAGCAGACTGGAGGCGCGGTGGTGGGCAGGCCGCCCCGCAGTGGTGGAACCCCGAAACCCAAAAAGCCTCCGCGGACGGTCGTTTTGGGATGTTTTCCGGCGCCTGGGGCAAACCAAGGCCGCACAAGGCAGCCGAGCGAGTCAGGCGCGCGAACCCACGGAGGCCGTTTTCAGTTCCAGGTTGGCCCCCTGCGCGCGTTCCGCGGTCGCTCTGGCCGCCCGGCCCCCTCCGGCCAGCCCGCGCGCCGTCTCGGGCAATCGGACGCCAGGCTCCGGCGCGGGCACCCTTCCACTCGCGCGCATAGGAGGCGGTTTCCGGCACTGTGTTGACACCCAATTTCGGGCGTCGGGGCAACCGAACGGTTTCTGCGCGCGCGAGTGGGGGCGGGAAGGAAACCCCACAACCCAAGGTCAGAAAGCCCCTTTGCCGGTATTGGGCTACTTTGAAATGGGGACGGGTTAAATTTTGGCTAGTCGCCGGTCAGAATCGGCGCATTCTTGGGCCATGAATCCAGAACTGCATACCGATTTGGGGCCGATCCCCACAACTCCCAAAACAGGCCGAGAGAAACTCCATGCGGACAAGACACCAGTCGAGGGTTTCACGCTGCAAGACTTTTGGGCCTGGAGCGTGTCCGATCTTGTGAGCAACGCGACACGCGGACGGCTGGCGGAATTTATCGTTGCGACGGCACTTGGGATTGAAACCAGCGGCGTTGTGCGCGATGAATGGGAAGCGTTTGACCTGCTGACACCGGACGGAAAGAAAATCCAAGTCAAGTCGGCGGCGTATGTCCAGAGTTGGTATCAGGAAAAACTCAGTTCCATTATTTTCTCGACGGCCAAAACCCGGTACTGGGATGCCAAAACGAACAAAATGGAGAAAGAGGCCAAACACCAAGCCGAGGTTTATGTATTTGCGCTGCTGGCTCACAAGGACAAACCGACGATTGACCCTCTCAATGTCAGCCAGTGGAAATTCTACGTTGTGTCAACCGCAAAACTGGACGCGTACAAGCGGAGCGATGTTTCAATCACGCTCAAAAGCCTTGAAGACCTGAGCGGCGGCGCAGTGGATTATTTTCGGCTCAAAAATCAAATCGAATGCGCCCTTGCGTAGCTTAGGGAATCAATGCCACAACTTCTTCCAAGCTCCAAACATGATCGCTCAAAACATAATGGCTAAACGCAGAATGACGGTTCATTTCCGTATTCCACCTTACAAACCGCCGCGAAACGACTGGCGCAAGGAGATATACAAGGCGGCAAAGACTGAAATTGAGAGGCGAGGCATTCAGTATAAGCGCGAGGATAAGTTGCAAATCTCCATCGTGCTTTATCTGCCGAAACGAAGTTTGGAGATTCACGACTTGGACAACCGCAGCAAGGATGTCTTGGACGCTTTACAAGGCAGAATGGGCGGCA
Source organism: Verrucomicrobiota bacterium (assembly GCA_050015895.1). Classification (GTDB taxonomy): domain Bacteria; phylum Verrucomicrobiota; class Verrucomicrobiia; order Limisphaerales; family Palsa-1400; genus JBEKOF01. The sequence goes on along the minus strand of JBEKAN010000036.1, from coordinate 8,829 downwards.
GCAAGGCAATGCGCACGCCCACCCCACTGGTGCCGAACGACAATCAGTTTGCCAGCCTGTCCGTGACGAAATCCGTCCCGCCAAAACAGAGCCTTGAAAAGGGGCATGTGACGATTTCCAAGTTCCACCCCGCAAATTAAGACACGACCCTTTAATTTATCAGGGCCAAAACCTCTTCCAAACTCCAAACATGGTCTCAGAAGTTGCGAGGCTGGGCCTCCAACGAAATGCGAGAGCGCGGCCCCGCACACCCAGGACCGCCGACGAGTCGCCGCCAGCAGCTTCCAGCGAAACATCGGCTGGTTTTGGGGCCTGACTTCGCCAAATGAAGCCGGTTCCACTCTGCTCCATTTCAGCGCCGCCCGGTGAACCGCTCCGCCGGCCCGCGCTTCCATTCCGAGCCGTTGCACCGTCTCAAATCGTCGAAGACAGGCTGGCCCCGGCGCAATGAGCGCGAAAGTTCTCGCCAACTCCCATCAGCCGGCGAGCCGCGCATCAGGGCCTTGCCGAAACTTCCGCCCTGAAATCGCCCACGAATCAGTCCGACCTCTGCCATCCGGGCAAGCAGTTGGCGTGGCCGGAGATTTTGAGGGAGGGAAGGCCGGGAAAAGGGCCAGGAGGCAGGAAACGATAGCAAGAGCAGGCCGCAGGGAGGGGAAATCGGTTGCTAAAAGTGAGGGGAACTTAGCAACCTTGGCGGACATGGAGGTTCACGGAGATGCGAGTCAAAAAGACCGGCCATGCCACAGAAACCCCTTATTTACAGGCATTTGCGGCGGTTTCACTCGTAAAAAGAGTGGTGCCAGCGACTGGAATCGAACCAGTGACCTCGGGCTTATGAGTCCCACGCTCTAACCAACTGAGCTACGCTGGCAACACGGACAGTTATATTTCAGGGAGAGGGGCGCTGGTGTCAAGGTGGATCCCTTGCCCGCTCTTCCAACCAGGTGTGGGAAAAAATTCTCCATACCTAGAATTTGAAGGGGATGGGAACCCCTCTCTCCGGCTCTCTCCCCGCAAGCGGGGAGAGAGAGAACGCGCGGGCACGACACATATACGTTCCCCGGGCAAATATCGTCCGGCGAAGAATTTTGTCCCGCACCCTGTCACGCCTGCGCGGGAGTCTTGGGGGGGGCGGTGCTGGCGCGGAGGACGATTTCGACGGGCAGGCGGCGCGGTTCGGGTTGCTCGCCGCGCAGGAGCTTTTGCATCATTTCGACGGCGGCCGAGCCGAGGCGCAGTTTGGGCTGGCGCGCGGTGGTGAGGGGGACGCGAAAGTGCTCGCTCATGGGGATGTTGCCAAAGCCCGCCACGGAAAGGTCGCCGGGAATGCGGAGTCCCTGGTTGAGGAAGACATTGGCGGCGCCCACGGCCGAGAGATCGGTGGCGCCCTGGACGGCGGTGACGGAGGGGGCCTCGTGGAGGATTTGCAAGGCGGCCTTCTCGCCCTCCTCGATGGAGGCGCCGGCATGGAAGAGGAGACGGTCGTCCGGCTCCAACTTGGCGTCGCGGAAGGCGCGGCGCCAGCCTTCCAGGCGCTCCAGCGCCCAGGGGGCGCCGACGGGGCCGCAAAGAAAGGCGATCTTTGTGTGGCCCAGCTCCAACAAGTGGCGCGTGACCAGGGCGCTGCCGTGGAGGTCGTCGGTTTCGACGTTGTGGAAGCCGGCGCAGAAGGGGGCGCGATGGCCCAGGATGACAGTGGGGGTGCGACGCCGCGCCAGTTCCTCATAAATGGGGGCGGCGGGCGAAAGGCGGTACACGGGAGAAATAAAGAGGCCGTCCACGCGCCGGGAGAGGAGCCTGCGAACGCAGGCCTCCTCGCGCTCGGGAATGTTGAGGGTGTGGGCCAGCATGAGATCGCAGCCCATCTCGTGCGCGCCCTCCTCGATGGCGGCGACGGTGCGGGCGAGGATGGGATTGGCGACGCTGGGGAGAATGAGGCCGAGCAATTTGGTGCCGCGTCCGCGCAGCCCCTGGGCCAGGGAGTCGGGGACGTACCCCATTTGCTGCGCGATCAACTTGACACGCGTTTTGGTCTGCGGAGCAATGTCGGCGGAGCCGCGCAACGCCTTGGAAACGGTCATTACGCAAACGCCCGCCTGGGCCGCGATGTCCTTGAGACGAACCATGATCTGGTGGGCAGGATGAAAGCGCAAAGGGGGAAAAACAAAAAGGAAATTCGTCTCACCGGGACTGGGGGCGCATCTTGGCATTACCACCATTGGAGGGAACGAACCCCTCTCCCTGGCCCTCTCCCCGCTGCGCGGGGCGAGGGAATTGGCAAATCGCCTGGTGGTGGCTGCAAGATGCGCCCCGGGACTGGAGCAGGGCGCGGAAACGATGGCCGAGGTGCTCGGGGTGGGTCAGGGTCTGGAATTGCCGGACGCGCGACGGGGTCCACTCCTCCAAGCCGGAACCGACCTCGCGGGAGCGTTGAAAAATCTCCGTCAGGAAGTTGGATTGGCGGACCAGAAACTCCGTGCGCAGGCCGGCCCGCTCCCCGGCCTGGCGAACAGCGGAAAAATTGACGTGGGCGGTGATGTCCTGTTGGCCGGGCTGGGCGAGAACATTCCCGGAGAGGCGGTGCCGCTGATAGGCGCGGAGAGTTCCCCCGGCGCGTTCGGGGCGGAGCCATTCGTCGGCGTCGAAGCCGTAGTCCAGGGTGAGGAGCCAGCCGCATTGCAGGCATTCGGCGGCGCGAGTCCACCAATGGAGGGCGGGGGGAGAAACCTCGACGGCAAAACCATCCGGGAGCACAAGGGCGACTTCCGGCGGGACCTCCGGCAGGAACGGGGCCAGGGCGGGCGGCGGCGGGGCCGTTTGCCAGACGAAATCTTCGCCCCGCAGATTCACGCGACACTCCAGCCAGGTCTGTCCGGCGGCGTCCCAGCAGAGGCGGTGGACGGGCATGGCGTCGAGCAATTCGTTGGAAAAAATGACTCCGGTGACGCGGCGCGGCGCCAATTGGCCGATATCGGCGGCCCATTGGACGTTGGGGAAGTGGCGCGCGAGGGTCTTTTCCTGCCAGGAGCGGCGCATGGGGGACGGCTCGACCAGGCAATAATCCAAGGCGAGTTCGGGGCGCGAAACGCGCAACCAGCCCAGGATGTCGCGCGCCAACTGGCCATTGTGCGCGCCGGCCTCGACGATTTGCAATTTTGCCGGCGGCGGGGGCGGGGTGATTTGGGCGAGCCATCGGGAGAATTGGAGGGCGAGCAGCTCGCCAAAAAGCGGGCCGACGCTGACGCTGGTGAAGAAATCGCCGCGGCGGCCAATGGGGCGCGGGCGTTGGTAGTAGCCGCAGCCCGGCGAGTAGAGGGCCAGATCCATGAAACGCGCAAAGGAGACCGGCCCGGCGCGCCGGATTTCGGCGCGGAGTTGGGCGGCGGGCGAATTTCCCGGCTTTGGCTTGCAGTCCATGAGATGTTGGATAATAGTCAGCGCGACCAGATGGAACCCTGACGGAGAAGTATATGGCCCAGATTGACGCGTTATTCAATTTAATGTTCAGCGAGAAGGCCTCGGACCTGCACCTCTCGGCGGGCAACCCGCCCATCCTGCGGATCAACGGCGAGTTGACGCGGGTGGACTCGCCGCCGCTGCAGGACGACCAGCTCAAGGTGATGCTTTACGAAATCGCGCCGGAGTACAAGATCAAGACCTTCGAGGAAACGGGGGACGTGGATTTCGGCTACGAGATCACGGGCGTGTCGCGGTTTCGGGCGAATTTTTTCACGCAGAAGAACGGGATCGCGGCGGTGTTCCGGCAGATTCCCAGCACGGTGCTCTCGTTCGAGGATTTTGAGAAGGTGGGTGCGCCGCTGCCGGCGGTGCTGAAGCAGTTCGCGATGCTGCACAAGGGCCTGGTGGTGGTGACCGGCCCGACCGGGTCGGGCAAATCCACGACGCTGGCGGCGATCGTGGATTACGCGAACAAGAACCGGCGGGACCACATCATCACGGTGGAGGACCCGATTGAGTTTGTGCACGAGAGCAAGAGCTGCCTGGTCAACCACCGGGAGGTGGGCGTCCACACCAAGTCGTTCGCCAGCGCGCTGCGCGGGGCGCTGAGGGAGGACCCGGACATCATCCTGGTGGGGGAATTGAGGGATTTGGAGACGATCGAACTGGCGCTGACGGCGGCGAGCACGGGGCATCTGGTGTTTGGCACGCTGCACACGCAAAGCGCGGCCAAGACGGTGGACCGGATCATAGACGTGTTCCCGGCGGACCAGCAGAACAAGATCCGGGCGACGTTGTCCGAATCGGTGAAAGGAGTGGTGGCGCAGAACCTGTTCAAGCGGGTGGACAAGAAGGGGCGGGTGGCGGCGCTGGAGATTCTGGTGTTCAACACGGCGGTGGCCAACATGGTGCGGGAGGGCAAGACGCACCAGATACCCGGCATGATCCAAGTGGGCAAGAAGTACGGGAACACGCCGCTGGACGACTCGATCATGGACCATCTGAAGATGAAACGGATTTCGCCGGAGGAGGCGTATGAGAAATGCCTGGACCGGAAGAAATTTCGCACGTTCCTGGCCAATCCGCCGGACGAGGACGAGATGTGAGCGGGGGGAGGAAGGGGCGGGACTTGCCTTTTTTTTGGGACGGGCCTTAAATGGGAGAGGTATGAGGCGCAGCGAATTGGATTATATTCTGGCCATGATGCTCGGCTTGGACCGGCAGACCGAAACGGTCATCCGCCGGCGGCGGGATGTGTCGGATTTGAATTTCACGTCGGACAAGCCGCTGCAAATAGAGCAGGCGGGCGAACTGATCCCGGTGAGCTTTTATCCGCCCATAGAGAAGCTGACGCCGTATCAGACGGAAATGATCGCGCTGAATTTGATCGGGGGCAACCCGCGGCTGACCGAGGATCTGATCCGCACCGGATCGTGCGACTCGGCCTACAGCCTGGGAAACGAGGCGCGGTTCCGGGTGAACATTTTCTCGCAACGGGGAAGGTTCTCGGTGGTGCTGCGCAAGCTCAACACGAGCATCCCGACGCTGACGCAGTTGAAGCTGCCGGCCATCTTCCACGAGGTGGCCAAGGAGAAGACGGGGCTGGTGCTGGTGACCGGGGCGACCGGATCGGGCAAATCCACGACGCTGGCGGCGCTGCTGAACGAAATCAACGAGACCAAATCGGTCCACGTCATCACGCTGGAGGACCCAGTGGAATTTGTGCATCCGCAGAAGAAATCCACGTTCAACCAGCGGGAAATGGGGAGCGATTTCAGCAGTTTTGCCACCGGGCTGAGGGCGGCGCTGCGGCAGGCGCCGAAGGTGGTGCTGGTGGGGGAGATGCGCGACCGGGAGACGGTGGAGATCGGCCTCAGCGCGGCGGAAACGGGGCATCTGGTGATGAGCACCCTCCACACAATTGACGCCGGACAGACGATCAACCGGATTCTGGGCATGTTCGAGCCGGACGAACCGGAGCAAATCCGGATTCGTCTCTCCGACACGTTGCGATGGATCATCAGCCAGCGACTGGCGCCCAAGGTGGGCGGCGGGCGCTACGCGCTGCTGGAAATCATGGGATCGAGCCTGCGCACCAAGGACACGATCATCCACGGCGAAAGCGAGGGGAAGAGCTTTTACGAGATCGTCGGAGCCAGCCACACGTTCGGCTGGCGGCACTTCGACCAGGCGTGCCTGGAGGCGTACGAGCAGAATTTCATCACCGAGGAAAGCGCCCTGCTGTATTGCACCAAACGCGGGGTGGTCTCGCGGGATATTGACAAAGTCAAGAAGGCGCGGGGCGAAACCCTGACGACCACCGACTTGCAAATGAAGAGGGAGACTTCGACCAGCACGAAGACCTCCGTGCCGAGCCTGCCGGCGACCTTCAAGCTAAAGACCTGACATGAGCGAGGAATTTGATTTCATCGGCCCGAACGACCTTCCCGCCCTGGTGGCCATCAGCACGCCGGACGCGCTGGCCATAGCCAAGGCGACGCTTCAGGAAATGGGATACAAAGTGCACACGGTGGAGAGCCACATCCAGTTTGAGACGCGCTACAACCAGATCAATTACCAGGTGGTCGTGATGGAGGACATTTTCGCCGGGAACCCGCTGGAGGACAACCCGAGCCTGATTTTCCTGCAAAACCTGCCCATGGGCCAGCGGCGCTACGCGGTGACGTTTCTGGTCGGCGGGGGATTTGAGACGCTGAACACGCTGCAGGCCTTCGCGCAGAGCGTTCATTGCGTCATCAACTACACCGAATTGCCGATGCTCGGGCAGTTGATCCAGAAGACGATCGCCGAAAACAATTTGTTCCTCAGCACCTTCCGCGAAGTCCAGGAGCGCGTGATCCACAAAGCCCCCTGAGACCGCCCATGTCCCGGCTCGACCAGGCATTAGTGCGGCGCGGACTTTGTCCCACCCGCGAGAAAGCCCGGCGGGCCGTGCTGGCCGGGCAGGTGCGCCTCCGCGGGCAGATGGCCAGGAAACCGAGCGACCTTGTCAAGCCCGGGGACGACGTGGCCCTGAGCGAGCCGGAACGGTTCGTGAGCCGGGGCGGCCTCAAACTGGAGCACGGGCTGCGCCATTTTCAAGTCGCGCCGTTTGGGCTGACGGCGGTGGACCTGGGCGCGTCCACCGGTGGATTCACCGATTGCCTGCTGCAACACGGGGCGGCCAAAGTATTTGCGGTGGATGTGGGCCGGGGCCAGCTTGCCTGGAAGCTCCGCCAGGACCCCCGAGTGGTGGTGATGGAAAAGACCAACGCGCGCGCGCTGACCCGGCGGAGCTTTCCGCAGCCCTTCGCCGGGGCCGACCTGGTGGTGGCCGACTGCTCCTTCATCTCGCTGCGAAAGATCCTTCCCGCCGCCGTTGCATTGCTGGGCGGTTCGGGTAAGATTCTCGCCCTGGTGAAACCGCAATTTGAAGCCGGGAAAGTGGAAGCCGACCGCGGGGCCGGAGTCATCACCGACCCGGCCATACACGCGCGGGTTCTGCGGGAACTGCGGGAATTTGTGGCGCGCAACCTTGGTGTCCTGTGGCGCGGCGAAACGGAGTCCCCCCTGCTCGGCCCGGCGGGCAACAAAGAATTCCTGGTGCTGCTTGAAAGAACATCGTGAAAAAATCCGGCGCGTCGGCCTGGTCGCCAATTGCGCGAAGTCCGCCAGCCGGGAGGCCGTCCATCGCGCCCTGGCGCTGATCACCCGCGCCGGCCGCGTCGCCGCCATGGAGGAAAGCGCCGCCCGTCTGGCGGGGGCGAGATGCCCCACCTTCCCCAGTCCCTCCGCGCTCGCGCGGCAATCCGACCTGCTCCTGGTCTTCGGAGGCGACGGAACGATGTTGCGGGCGGTGCGGGAGAGTCATGACTCGCCCACGCCGATCCTGGGCATCAACGTGGGGCGGCTCGGTTTCCTGACGGCCGTCTCCTGCGAACAGATCCCCGACGCACTGAGGAAGATCTGGGACAACGATTTCACCATCCAACCGCAGCCTCTCCTGGCCGCGACCGTGCGATGCCGGGGAAAAACGATCCAGACCACCGCGCTCAACGACATTGTCATCAGCCACGGCGCGGTTTCCCGGATCATCGAACTGGAGGTCCGCGTGGACGGCGAGGCGCTGACCCGTTACCGGGGCGACGGACTGATCGTGAGTTCGCCCGCCGGTTCGACGGCGTATTCCCTCTCGGCCGGCGGCCCGATTGTCAGCCCGGCGGCCAGCGTGTTCGCCATCACCCCGATTTGCCCGCACGCGCTCTCCAATCGCACGGTGATCATCGCCTTGAACGCGAAGGTGGAGGTGAGGGTGCTCAGCGAGCAGATGGAGATCATAGTGTCGGCGGACGGGCAGACGCACGCGACGGTGGGGGCGGGCGACCTGATCACCATTCATCGCGCCCGCCGGGCCGTGAACCTGCTCCACCTGGGAGGCTGGTCCTTTTTCGGCACGGTGCGGCGCAAATTGCACTGGAGCGGCTCCGCCGTGTGAAGGCCGTCCCCGGCAAAACTGAAGCTTCCAGAGTTGTGAGTGAAGATGCCCAAAAGCCATTGACCGCCCCGGCGCCGGCGGCTGCGCCCGAACCGCCGGACGCCTGGCAGCCGTTGACTTTCGGCGGAGTGGCCGCCTTTGCGCGGGCGCCGTGGCCGCGCTTGTTGCTCGCGCAAGTGGTGGTCGCCGCCCTGGCCGCCGCCGGGGTAGTCTGGTTTCTGGCGCGCTGCTATGCCCCGGTCGTCACCGAGGCCGTCCAGAAACTGCCCGATGGCGCGAGCCTGACCAACGGGCAACTGGCGGGAATCTCCGGCACGCGGATTGCCGAAAACAAATTTCTGTCCATCGCCATCACGGACGACGACCATGCCGAGTTGGACCAGAGCGCGGACGTGCAGATCGCGTTGCGCAAGGGGCGTGTGGAGATTTCCTCGCTCCTCAGCTCGGCGCTGGGATTGGTGGAGTTCGATTACAGCACGAATTCCGCCTGGGATTTGAGCCAGTCGCATCTGGAGCCGTTGTGGGGTGCCTGGGAGCCGGTGGTTCAGGCCGGGGCGGGAATTGGGGTCGTGATAGTCCTGCCGCTGATCTGGGCCGCGCTGGCGGTGATCTACGCGCCGGCGGCAAAATTCGTGGCCTGGTTTGGGGACCGCCAATTGTCGTGGGGCGGGGCGTGGCGGCTGGCGTGCGCGGCGCAGATGCCGGGGGCCATGCTGCTGGCTTTGGGTGTGGTTCTGTACAGCCGGCAAACGGTGGACTTAATTGGACTGGGTTATTTTGAAACTGTCCACTTTTTGGTGGGTTGGACTTACGTGCTGGCGGCGCCGCATTTCGCGCCACGGCTCTCCCCCAACCGCCCGGACCGCAACCCT
>JBEKAN010000035.1:0-17664 GCA_050015895.1 Verrucomicrobiota bacterium | reverse complement strand
GGGCCAGCGGGGAGATTGACTCCTTGTCTGAAATGCGCGAGGTCGCGCGCGCGTCCAGCCAGGTCGCCCGCTACGAACCGGCCAATAATGACAAGCCAAACCCGTCAAAAATGTTGTGAAACTGCTTAAGGAGCATTAACTGTTAACCTTTAGAGGGCGGGACTCTCACCCGCGTTCCAACCAACTTCACTGGCGCACTGTTTGACGGGGTTTGACTGGGAGGTTTGACTGGGTTTGACTGGGTTTGACGCGGCCCGCGCCAGATTGGGCTGAAACGCCACAGCACGGGGCTGGCCGGGTCTGGCGGAAGGAATATTTAATTTTTTGGGGTTGAATTTGCTTGAAATCACTTGAATTTGGTCGAATCGCCCGGATGGCTGCCGATTCATTGATTGGGTTTGTTTGTGGCGAGCTAGCCGTTTTTTGTCGGTTTTTTTCCATTTCGTCTCTAAAAAATATTTTTTTACCTTCATTCACCTTCATTCACCTTCATTTGGCTTCATTGACCTTCATTGGAACGCCGCCGGGTTCAACGCAAAGTGGCAATGTCGCAAGGACGCCATCTCCCCGTTGATTGGCCTTTATCGGGCCGGTCTGTGCGCCACTTTGGCGCGAAACGGCTTGCGCGGCGGCGGACGGGTGGCCGTCCCGGCCGGTTCTGACGTCTGCCCCCCCCCCATTTCTCATTCTGCTGTAAGTTGTATCACATAGCGAAGGATTTGTCAATTGAAATCTAAGAAAAAGTGTTGGGGCCTCCGAGAATCTGACATTACCACGGATTTCGGGATTACACGGATGAGGACCGATAAGAAGTCAGGGGAATGGAAAGGCCAATGGCTGAGGGTCCGCAGTTGGAGACTGACTCAATACTCATGATGGGAGATTTGGTCGCGCATCTTTTGAATCTGGCGATCCAAATCAGCATATTGGCCGACCATTGTGAATTTGAGCTTGGGGAAGTTCTTCGCAATCGTTTCCGCAGCCTTATCGCAGATGCGCATCGGCAAACGAGGCTGGTCTCGCTCAGAAACTACCGCGTAAGTCCAGCCCTCAAAGGCAGGGCGCGCGTCTTCCAGCAAAGGCCCCAACAAATCCACGGACAAATCGCCTCGAACCTCAGTCAGCACCCAGCACATGGTAAATCGGCGCTCGAGACTGGCGTTCTGCATAAAACGCTCGAAGGCTGGCTTGGCATCACTTCCAAACTGGCGCCCCAGGGCCAGCAAGAGCTTTGAGTCTTCTCCCCAAAGGTATTTTTCGGTCTCAGGCAGTGAAGCGATAGACTCCTCGAGACGTCTACGAAAGGCGCTTGCTGTCGCTTTATCCATCGCAACACCTGTGGCGCTCACAAGGTCCGGATCGCTTGTGACTTCGCAGATTCGCCGCAGTTCTGCCTGAATTGCCGGTTCACTGGACCACGCCACTGCCTCAATAAAGTCCTTGCTGCGCGACGCATGTGCGACGCCACGCTGGTCAACATATACTCCGTGCGTCTTGCCCACATCCAAGCGCCTGAGACAAGTGGCGATCAGGTTCGTCGTCTGCTGAGGGAAATAATACATCAAACGCATCGCTGAACTGGACTGCACATCCAGGCCCACATACCAGCCTTCCAGTGATTTGATGTGGTTCCCGCCTCGAGTGGAGAAATCGAACAACAATGAGTCCAGCAGATGCTGATCTGGGTTAATGTTGGACCAAGTTTTACGAACCTGCCGGGCCAAATTGGCATCGTGAGTCGGGCTGTTAATAATGATGTTATGGCTCGGTACGTACCCAACGGCCTGATACCATGCTCCAACGATTTGGCCGATGATCACAAAACACACATCCCCGACTTTAACGGTGTACGAGTGGATGGTTTCCTTCGGAGAACCGTCTTCTGTCTGAAACCACATTCCGCCATCCAACCAATCATGCGTGATGACAAGTTTGGTTGGTGTCTGGTCGTCCAGTGCTTTCAAGAGAAAGGGCAGCGCCTTGGGGCCAAGCTTCACCAGTTCCACGAGGTCCACGGAAGTTCTGAGATGGTGGTCCGTCAGCAGCAACACTCCTGCCTGGCGCGCTGTTTGGACTGGCGCAAAGGACTCGCCTGACATCGTCGGGGAAAATCCGAAATCCGGGTCTTCGATATTTGCAAGATTTCGAATCAGGTTCAAAATCTGCGCCTCTTCCTCCTTGGCCAAGGGTGGCTGTGCTTCAAGCCTTATGTCCGGGATTTCGCTCAATTCTGCCTGCGGAGCAGGTTGTGGAGCAGCAAGGCCATTTGTGTCTGCGGCGTTCGTCCCTACGCAAATTTCGGCGAACGCAAATGCCGTGATGCAAAAGCAACCCAGCATTCTGCACTTCATTTCAGCCATGTCATCAGCCTTCACAGATCCATCAAAGCGCGATTTGCCGCTGCCTGCAAGAGAAAACCCGCAGGGCAAACGCATCTAAATTATCGCATGTTTCTGATGTGGACCGCGAGGCGTGTGCTCGGTGACTCGTTTGATCGGCTTGGAAAATTCGAGGTTCGAGGCAGCCCGTAGCCGAAGCTACTCAATGTTCATTTTGTAAACGTTTTTCGATAGTTCGCGGGGTTGGGTTCAAAGGAAAATCCCGAAATTGGGAAAGCAGAAAGCAGAAAACGAACGCGTTGAAGCTTGCGGGGGCGGTTTCAAAGGGTGTTTTCGGCCAGAGGCCGAAAACGGCGGGCGGGACGCCCGCGCTCCACGGGAAGGATGAAATGGAGCGAGGATCAGGGTTTGAGGAAGGCTTGGAGGGTGGAGCGGATTTTTTTGAGGTCGGGGAGATTCACATACATCATGTGGCCGGACTCGAATTCGGCGTAGGTGAGGTTGGTCCGGTAGGCCGGGTCCAGGGGCATGTGGGACAGGCTGTAGCGGATGGTGCCGATGGGGCAGACGAGGTCGCGCCAGCCGCCGAGAACCAGGACGCGCATGTAGGGGTTTTGGTTCATCACGGAGGAGATCTGGTCTGTGACGCGGGGATAGCTGTTGCGCGTGGGGTAATTCCAGGGCTGCGCGCCGACCAGGATTTCGTAAGGCAGGTCGTCCTCAAATTTCAATTCGGAGCGGACATAGCTGTTGATCGCGGCCGAAAACGGGCCGTAGGTCGCGGCATACGAGGGATCAAAATTCGGGGAGGGCGCCGCGGGATTGTCGTCCCTGCCGGTGATGCGGGCGTCGTAATCGCCGAGGATCAGCCCCTGGTCGTGGAGCAACTGCCGGCGAAAGACGCCGCTGTCAATCCGCAGATTGTTGTCGCGAACGACCTGGGGCGGGAGGCCGGTCAGGCGCACCAGTTCAGTGACGATGGTTTCCCGTTCGGCGACGGGCAGGGAGGCGCCCTGCTGCAAGGCGGCGGCATATTGGCCGCCGGCAAATTTCTCCGCCTCGGCGAGGGCCTTGGGCAAATCGGCCTGGAGGTCCGGCGGGAGCTTCTTGTGGAAATGGGCCGTGGAGGTGAAGCTGGGCAGGTAGAGGAGGAATGGCAGGTCATTGTCCTGCGAGGGCGAAATGGTCTCGAAGTCCAAAACGCCGGAGACGAACACCAGGCCGTTGAGATACATGCCGAAACGGGAGCGCAAATGCTCGGCCAGGCCCGCGGCGCGGAAGACGCCGTAGCTCTCGCCGCAAAGATATTTGGGGGAGAGCCAGCGCTCGTGGCGGGTGGCCCAAAGCCGGATGAACTCGCCGACGGACTCCAGGTCGGCGGATTGCCCGAAGAAGGCGTCGGGTTTTTCGTCGGGGACGGCGCGGCTGAACCCGGTGGCGACCGGATCAATGAACACCAGGTCGCAGAGGTCCAGGATGGAGTATTCGTTGTCCACCAGGCCGAAGGGGGGCGGGGGCAGGGTGCCGTCGTCGTTCATCTTGACGCGGCGGGGCCCCAGAGCGCCGAGGTGAAGCCAGACGGAGGAGGACCCCGGCCCGCCGTTGAAACAGAGCATGACGGGCCGGGCGGCGAGGTTGGTCTGGTCGAGGCGCGTGTAGGCGACGTAAAAGACGGAGGCGCGGGAGGCGCCGTCGGGCTTGAGCAGGGGCAACATGCCGGTTTCGGCGGTGTAACGGACGCTTTGGCCGGCGATGGGGACGGTGTTGGTGGTGAGCACGGGTTTGTGGGCGGCGTCGGGGATCGTGGCGGCGCGGGATTTTTCGGAGGGGGGGGTGTTGGTCGCGTCGGGCGGGGAGTTGGTTTTGGGCGCGTCCGCCGCGTGGAGGGCGAGGGCGGAGGCGGTGAGGAGAATCAAACAGTATTTGATCATTTTGGTGCGGGGATGTTGCGCACGAAGCCGGCCGGAGAGCCAGAATAATTCTTGCGTTTCGTTGAAGCCGGGCGCATCTTGACACCACCACGGCATTGAACGAACCAATCCTGGGAAAATGTCACGGCTCGCAGACAGAACAAATTACGGAAGCGCACCAACGGTGCGAGGAGTCTGGCCCTGCCGCGAGGGAATTGGCATATAGCAGGGTGGTGGTTGCAAGATGTGCCCGTTAAAGCCGGGGGCGGGGGATGCCGATAGGAGGGGGAGCCATCGGCCTCGCGGCGGAGCGTATTCCAGCGCGGAGCGGAGAGAGGAACATTGCCTTATGAACTTGGACCAAATCAGCGAGAGCGCGTGGACTTCCGTAATTCAGGGAGCGCGGCAGGACAAATTTGAGTTTCTGGGTCTCCAGCTTCTGCTGGTCAATTTGAGGCAGAGGTCGCGGGACAGGGAGATTTCCACGCAGGACTGCATCCGGGAACTGAAGATGTATTACACCAAGTACGGGAGGCTGCCGTCGGTGGAGAGGGATTTTCTCAAGATCGTCAACCCGGATTACACGACCAACCTGGCGCTGGACCCGCGGGAAACGGCCCGGAGAATCACCGCCGGCCAGAGGCTGCTGCTGGCGGGGGAGGAAGAGTTGCTGGCGGGGCTGCCGTCCGGCAACTGGATTGGCGGGACGATCCCCTACTTCATGGCCCAGGAGGGAGGCTGCCTGTGCAAGGACAAGATCTTTGTGACCGAAATCCCCGGCGAATTCCAGGCTTGCACGAAGCATTACACTGCATCGGAGCTGCCCCGCATTTATCAGGACGCGCAGGAGGGCGACGTGAGTTTTGTGATCCTGCCGGCGGACAGTCCGGCGCACGCGGAGTTCGCGTTGCACGCGCCGCGGTATGCGGATTTTGCCATGCATCCGCTGGTGGGCTGGGTGGCCGGGGTGGACCTGGCGATGCTGGGCAAGGCGACGCCGAAAGTGTTCTGCGGCGGCCCGAGGCCGCTGGGCGACGGCGCGGCGGTGATGCGGGTGAGGCTGCCGGCCGACCGCCTGGCGCACATCAAAATCATCAACCTGTTCCAGCAGGGGGATGGGGACACGATCCGCTTCCCCGCCACCGGCTTTTCGGCCACGACGGCAGTGGTCAACGGCCAGGAGCACAACTTCGCCGAGTATCTTCAGCGGATCCAGGCCGACACGCGGCTGCCGTTGGTGGCCAGCTACTGCGGGGCGATGGTCAATGTGAGTTTGAAAGGCGTGGACCCCCGGAACGGGCGCGTGGATTTTTACGCGCCGGTGGTGGCGGGAGTGGAATACAAGCTGGCAACGCCGGTGCAAGACTACGTTTCGGAATTTGAGGCGCGCTTGAAGGAATTGTCGCCGGACCATGTGCTGTTCTCGTGCAATTGCATCCTGAACTACCTCCATTCCAAGCTGGAGGGCCGCCGCACAGGCGCGATCGTGGGGCCGGTGACGTTTGGGGAAATCGCCTACCAACTCCTCAACCAGACGCTGGTGTATGTCGAGGTGGTCAAGGTGGGGTGAGGTTTCAGGAGGCGGTTAATTCCAGCCCAGCAGCCGGCCACCCTGGTAGGTGAGGAAGGCGAGAACCCACGCCAGCAGGCCCATATAAAGCCACTGGAAAAGGGGCCACTTCCAGGAATTGGTCTCGCGCCGCACCACGGCGACGGTGCTGGCGCATTGCATGGCCAGGACGTAGAACACCATGAGGGCAATCGCGGTGAGCGGGGTGTAAACCGGCGAGCCGTCCGGGCGCTTCTGGGCCGCGAGGACCTTTTGCAAGTCCTTGTTGCGCGCCTCCTCGTCGGGATTGGAGACGCTATAGACAATGGACATGGTGCTGACAAAGACCTCCCGCGCGGCGAAGGACATGATGATGCCGATGCCCATCTTCCAATCAAAACCGAGCGGCGCGATGGCCGGCTCGAGCAAACGGCCGGCGTGTCCGGCAAGGCTGCCCTGCATCAACGCGCCGTCCTTGTCGGCGTCCAATTGCAGCAAGGCGGTGGCCACGTCGTTGGTCGTGTAAGTCTGCGGCTGCTGGGTCATGGCCCACGCGGTCTTTGCGCGGCGATCGGCGTAATAGCGATTGATCTCCGGATGGCTGGGATAGCTGACCAGAAACCAGAGGAGGATGTTGATTCCCAAAATCACGGTGCCCGCCCGCCACAGGAACAGTTTCGCGCGGTCCCATGTATGGCGAAGAACCACCTTGAGCACCGGGCGCCGGTAGGGCGGCAGCTCCATCACGAGCATCGGCGTCTCGCCTTTGAGGAGTGTTTTTTTGAAAAGCCAGGCCATGCCCAGCGCGACCCCGATCCCCAACAAATACATGCTCAACATGGTCAGGCTTTTCATCCACACGCCGCTGATGGTGGCGCCGATGAGCAGGGTGTAAACCGGCAGCCGCGCCGAGCAGCTCATCAGCGGCGCGACCAGGATCGTGACCAGCCGGTCCTTGGGCGTCTCAATGGTGCGGGTGGCCATGATGCCCGGGATGGCGCAGGCGAAGGAACTGAGCATGGGGATGAAGCTTTTGCCGTGCAGCCCGACTTTGCTCATCAGCCGGTCCATCAAGAACGCCGCCCGCGCCATGTAGCCGGTGTCCTCCAGCAGGCCGATGAAGAGAAACAGGAGGCAAATCTGAGGCAGAAAGGCCACGACGGCCCCGACGCCGAGAACGACCCCCTTTTCGAGCAAGGACTCCAAATCCCCGGCGGGCATTGTCCCGCGCACCCAGTCGCCCACCCAGGTGAAGAGGCCGCTCAACAAATTCATGGGCCATTGGGCGAAAGTGAAGATGCTCAAGAACATCAGCGCCATGACCGCGACAAAAATCAGCATCCCCCAGAACTTGTGCGTGACGATCCGGTCCAACTTGTCGCTCGTCGTCACTTGGTCGGCGTGGGCTTCGGTCACCACGCTTTGCTGGATGGCCGCCAGACGGGCGTAGCGCGCCTCGATGGCGCCGCTGCGCCAGTCCACCCCGGCTCGCTCCAGCCGCTCCCGCGCCGCCGCCGCCGCGGCCACCAATTCCGCCGGGTACACTCCGGCCCCGCCCGCCAGGAATTTTTCGTCCGTGACCATCAACAGCGCCTCCGCGCGGGCCGAGGCGGGACGCCGCTGAAGGGCGGGAGACCGGCTCAGGGCCTCCACCTCCGCGGCCAGGGCCGGGGGCAAATCGCACAGAGTCCTGGCGCCGGCGGATTTTCCTCCGCCGCGCACGGTGGCGAGAATCAGTTCCTTCAATTGCGGCGCGCCGCGGCCGTCGCTGGCCACGGTCGGAACGACCGCCGCGCCCAAGGCCTCGCCGAGGCTGGCGGTGTCAATGGTCTGCCCGTTTTTCTCCGCCAGGTCGGCCATGTTCAAGGCGATGAGGGTGGGCCAGCCCAGTTCAATGACCTGGCTGGCGAAGTAGAGATTGCGCTCCAAATTGGACGCGTCCACCACGACGACCACGACCGCCGGCGGCGGCACGTCGGGCAGGCGTTGCAGCAGAACATCGCGGCTGATTTGTTCATCCAGGGATTGCGGGCTGAGGCTGTAGGACCCCGGCAAATCCAGCACGGTGACGGGCAGGTCCGCCGGCGCGCCCTGCAGGCGGCCCTCCTTGCGCTCGACGGTGACGCCGGGGTAGTTGCCCACGCGCGCGCGCAAGCCGGTGAGGGCGTTGAAGAGGGTGGTCTTGCCGGAGTTGGGATTGCCGCAGAGGACCACAAACGCGGCCGGAGGACGGGGGGAGGGGGGATGGGTTGGCGTCGCCGGGTTGGGGTGAGTTTCCATTCCAGTCGGGTGATTCATTGAGTCCGCCACGCGCTCCGCCATCCGCAACGGGGTCATTGCGGCTGGAGGAGGATTTGTTCGGCGTCGTGACGGCGAATGGTCAAATGATAGCCGCGGACTTTGATCTCGACCGGATCGCCCAGCGGCGCGAAACGAACCAATTGGAGATGGGTGCCGATCAGGAGTCCCATTTCCTGGAGGCGGCGGCGGTGTTCGGGGGGCAAATTGATCTGGCTCACTGTGCCGCCGCCGCCGATTTGCAGAGAGGTCAGGGGTTGGTTGGTGGCGGACATGTCAGGCGACCTTTTTGCGGGAAATCCGCTCCACCAGGATTTTTTCGGCCAGTCTCTCGCTGATGCCCAGGCGGGCGTTGCAGACCTGGCAGATGAGGCTGGTCTGGCGGCTGAGGAGCTTGATTTTTTGCTCCTCGCAGAAGCCCATTTCGCGCAGGCGATGGGTCACTTCCGCCGGGGCGGAAAGCCGCTTGATCCGCACGTCCACGCCCGTCCCCACCGCGCTGAGCGGACAGAGGAACGGCTGCTGGCACCGCTCAGGCGGCTCATCGTGGAGATGATGCGAGTTGTTCACGATGTCACATTAGGCCAGGGCGGGCCGGGTTGCAAGGGCGGATTGGGCCGACGGGCGCCTCCGCACGGCTGGCTCATGAGGGGCCGCAAGGAGCGGGGGGAAATTCCCCTCCTCGCCCCTTGAACAACGGACGCCGGCCAACTTTCAGCATAATGAAAAATAGCACACCCATATTGACGCAGAGGAATATGGGTGTGCTATTTTTAGCAACTCAAGAGAAAATGTCGAGAAAGAATACTGGAAAAAAATACTGGCAACCAGCAACGGGCGTGTATTGCATTAACAGTCGGCGGCAATTGGTTTCAGATCCCGCGTGAGCCAGCGGCGGCGCCTCCGGGCTTGATCGCCCGCCGCAGGAGGAGCATGCTCTTGAAGAGTGGTGTAAACATGAAATACACATCGGAGTCCGAACCACGGCAGGCTTTGGGCCACTCCTTGTCGCTTTGCCGTATCCGCCTTCTTCTCTGGGTGTTCATTATCGGATTGGTAATCAGCGGCGTGACGGCGATCCCGCTGGAAACGGAATTGGGGATTTTGACGGGCTGGATCGGCGACGGATCAGGAACGGCGAAGTGGTTTATGAGGATCCGCGACGCCTTGGTCGAGACAAACGCCAAATTCCCCTTCCTGGCCTACGGAACGGACTGGCTGGCCTTTGGGCACTTCGTCATCGCCATCGCTTTCATCGGGCCGTTGCGGGACCCGGTGAAGAACATTTGGGTCGTCGAGTTCGGGATGATTGCTTGTGTGCTCGTGGTTCCGTTCGCGTTGGGAATGGGAGCCGCTCGCGGCATCCCAATTGGCTGGCGACTCATTGACTGTTCCTTTGGCGTGCTGGGAATCATCCCTCTTTGGCTCTGCCGGCGCGAAATCCAAGCCCTCGCCAGGCTCGCCACACCCGCCCGGTAACCGCCGGGCGCAGGGCACGCTTCAGCGGGAGTGTATAAGATTATGATTATAATTAGTATAACTCATCGTTAACTCAACCCTCCACGAAGCGATTAGATAAACTTGCAAAATGCGGACCAGACAGCAAAAGTGCTGACATGCTCTTGAACAGAAAGGTGAAGGATGCCCGCTGAAAAAGGTGTGTTTTTGGTTTGCCGGAAGACCGGCAAAATTGTCGGCCTCAATCGCAACCGCTGGTGGGGCCGATGGCTGTTCCCGGTCATGGGACTGGCCGCGCTGGTCTGGTTTCTGGTGAGGGTGATCCCCAAGCCGTCCCGCGCGGAGTATCCGTGCCAGCGGGTGGCCGCGCCCGTCGCGCTTGGGGGCATGGCGTACTTGGTGAGTTTGTTCGGCTTGGTTTCCGCGTTCCGCAAGGCCCGGAAGTTCATCGCGCAAAACCGCTTCGCTGTGGCGGGGGCCTGCGTGGCGGCCGGATTGGCCTGCGCGCTGGTGGTGATCCGGCAGAACGAGGCCGCCGCGCTGGCGGAGGACACCGGGACTTTTACCCCTTCCGACGGCCCCAACCAGCCGATCGGAGTCGCGCGCGGAATCCATCCTGGCCGGGTCGCGTGGAGCTACGACCTGAGCGCCTGCTATTGGGACGGCACGTCGCGGTTTTGGTTTTCCTCCAACTTCAACGACCAGCCCAAGATCACGAGAATCATGAACAACGTGATCTGCTCCGTGGCGGGCCAGCCGGCGGTGAGCAACGCGTGGGATGCGTTGTTCAAATTCAAGAACGGGGGCGCCCCGTATGTGAAAGGCGAAAAGATCGCCATCAAGCTCAACTTGAACAACGGCGGCGCGGGCGCGGGAAATCAAATTGACGCCTCGCCGCAGTCGGTCTATGCGCTGCTGGACGGACTGGTGAACCAGTTCGGCGCCAGCCAGTTGGACATCACGCTTTGCGACCCGGCGAGGGAGAACAAGTGTTCGGCGGTGTCGAATTATTGCCACACGGCGTTTCCCGATGTGAACTACGACCACAACCTGGGCGGTTTCACCCCCAACGCCTTCTCCTACTCCGCCCCCGGGCCGACGGAGACCTCCATGTCCACCACGATTGTCAAGACCAAATACCTCGTCACGATGGCGCTCTTGAAACGGCATTGCACGCCGGCGGCGACCTATCACGATCCGACGGACAAGACGGATTATGGCAACGCCTCCGTGACGATGATTTTCAAGAGCGACTGGGGCATCATCGGCAACAACCGCTCCAGCCAGCACGCCCTGTTGCACGACTGGGATTATCCGATGGCCAGTTACAATCAACTGGTGGACATGTTCGGGAGCACGAACATCAACGGGAAGACCGTGTTGAACATCCTGGACGGCCTTTACAGCGGGGACCGCTGGAACAGTCCGCCGCACAAGTGGCAATTGGCCCCGTTCAACGGCCACTGGCCGTCGAGCTTCTTCGCCTCGCAGGACCCGGTCGCCCTGGAATCGGTGGGGCTGGATTTCTTGAGATCGGAAATGCCGCTGATCAAAAACGCCGACCGCCATCTTCATGAGGCCGCGCTGGCGGACAACCCACCGTCGGGGACGGTCTATAAGCCGGACGGGGTTCGGTTGCAGAGCCTGGGTGTGCATGAGCACTGGAACAACGCGAAGGACAAGCAGTACAGCCGCAACCTCGGCACCGGCAACGGCATTGAACTGGTTACCATCGCGCCGGAAACCGCTTCGGCTGGCAGCGGCGACAAATCCGCGCAGTCCGTCGCCAGGGAAGATCACGCCGACGACGCAACCGCGCGCCCGTTTTGACAAGTAAATGATTATGAAGAACCCACTTCCGAAACCGGCCTTGGCCGCCCTCGGCGCGGCTTTTGCCTTGAATGCCTGTTGCGCCGGAGCGCCGGACAACGCACCGGCCCTGCCGGGCAAAGGGCTGGCCCAGCATCCGTTCCTTTACGCGGGAGAATGGGACACGCGCAAGCCGCTCCAATCCATGTTTCTGGTGCGCGACGGCAAGGTTGTCTGGCATTATTCCATTCCGCTGCACAACGCGGCGGGTGGGATTCAGGAGTTCGATGACGCGACCTTGCTTTCCAACGGGAACATCATTTACTCCTGCATGTCCGGGGCGGGAGAAATCAGCCCCGACAAGGATATCGTCTGGCAATATCAGGCTCCGGCCGGGACCGAGGTCCATTCCATTCAGTCCATCGGCGAGGATCGCGTGTTGATCATGCGCAACGGCAATCCGGCGCAGGCGATGATCTTCAACACCGCCAGCAACAAGCTGGAGAAAACCATCCCCATCCCCACCACCATCACCGCCACACATGGACAGTTCCGCCACATTCGCATGACCCCGACCGGGACCATTCTGGTCGGCCACATGAGCGAGGGCAAAGTCGTGGAGTATGACCAGGACGGCAAGGCAGTCTGGTCCTTCAAGGCCGAGCACGCCTGGTCGGCCATCCGGCTCAAGAACGGCAACACGCTGATCACGGGGGACGCCAGCCAATATGTGCGCGAAGTCAGTCCCAAGGGCGAAACGGTCTGGGAATTCACCAAGGGGGATGTCAGCTTCAAGCTCGGCAACATCCAGTGCGCCAACCGGCTGGCCAACGGCGACACCGTGATATGCAGTTGGATCGCGGGCGACAACGACACCTCGCACTGGCCCGGCACCGTGCAGGTCTTCGAGGTCAACCCCGCCAAACAGGTCGTCTGGGCCTTGTCCTCGTGGAAAGACCCTGACCTGGGGCCGGCCACCAGCATCCAGCTCCTGGACGAGCCAGGCACACCGGAGGACCAGCAGCGTTGATGACTTGGAGGACCGCGGGAAAGGCAATTCTCAATCAATCTGGACACGAAGGGGGATTTGCGCCATCATCAAGCCGCAACCATCTGGAGAACTATGAAACGATAAAGAAGCAGCCCAATAACTGGCATCTCTTATGAAAAGCAACAAACAATGGATCGCCCCAATCGCCGCCTCGCTCGTCCTCATCGCTGGCTACGGCTCGCCCGCCCAGGACTGGCCGCAGTGGCGCGGCGCCAATCGCGACGGAAAGACCGCCGCGTTCCAGGTCCCTGCCACGTGGCCGACCAACCTGACGCAAAAATGGAAAGTCAGCGTGGGCCGAGGCGACGCCTCCCCCGCGCTCGTGGGCGCGAACTTGTATGTCTTTGCCCGGCAGGGAACCGACGAGGTGCTGCTCTGCCTGGATCCCGCCACCGGCGCGACTCGCTGGCAGTCCGCGTATCCGGCCGACTATGTGGTCACAGGTCCGCCCAAGGACCATCCGGGGCCGCGGGGCACACCCGTCGTGGCCGACGGCAAGGTCTGCACGCTGGGGGTCGGCGGCATCCTCTCCTGCTTTGACGCGGCCACAGGCGCGGTCCTCTGGCGCAAGCAGTCCAACGAGGATTATCTCGGCATTCCCTACAAGACCGATTCCTCCATGTCCCCCATTGTGGAGCAGGGGATGTGTATCGCGCATGTTGGCCGGTCCACCAACGGCGGAGTCATCGCTTTTGATCTGGCCAGCGGGAAGCCGAAGTGGAAATGGGACGGCGACGGCCCGGCGAACGCATCGCCCGTGACCATGACGGTTGGGGGCAAAAGGCAACTGGTCACCTTGTCCGCCACAAAGTTGGTGGGTCTGGACCTGGCCGATGGCAAGCTGCTTTGGCAGGCGCCTTCCACGCCCGCTTCCGGGAACAACGCCACCCCTGTCATCGCGGGAGACACGGTGTATTTCACGGGGCAGGGCAAAGGGGGCGGGCTGTCGGCGGTGAGGATCGAGGCGCAGGGCGGGGGGTTCGAGGCGACGCCGCTGTGGGCTGTCACCAACAAGTTTGGCGCCCGGTTCACGACGCCGGTGCTCAAGGACGGTTTGCTCTATGGTTACACCGATCACTTATTCTGCGCCGACGCAAAGACTGGCGCGCAGGTCTGGGACGAAGACGCGAAGCTGGGGCAAAGCGCGTCGCTGGTGGACGCGGGGCCGGTGATTTTCGCGCTGGGCGGCAAGGGGCAACTGCTGGTTTTCAAGCCGGGAAACACTTTTACGCAGTTGGCGCGAATCTCGGTGGTCAACACCGAGACCTGGCCGCACCCCGTCATCGCCGGCAACAGGATATTTGTCAAAGACGTTGACACGCTGGGCTTGTGGACCATCGAGTAGCCCCTCATGTTTGCCTTGGCCTGGGGAGCGCACAGCCCGCACACATGCAGCCCGCACACATGCGGGCCATCCCGATGTTGTTCCATCTGGCCAGCCCGTTGTGGTTCCATCTCGCCCTGGTGCGCGGTGTTAATGACTCTATGCGATCTCAAATGATCCGAATCGCCCTCCTCTCCGCGGTGGCGCTGGGCCTCGCCCCTTTCGCCAGTCGCGGCGCGGACACAAATCTCGCGCTGGTCGCTTCCGGCACACCCGACCTGTTGGTTGCAAAAGCGCGCGCCGCCGCGCTGGCAATCCAAAGACATTCCTGGGAACAGGGCGTTCTCTCTGTCGCTTTCCTGGAGCAGGGCGACGACCCCATGGTCGTCCAGATGGCCAGGGCCTCCCTGATCTACCAATCCAAAGACGGCGTTCCGGCCGCCAGCGGCGGGGCGCCGTCGGATCCCCTCATGGCGGGCGAGGCGGTCTGGCGCGCGGCCCAAATCACCGGCGATCCGGCCCTCGGCCAGGCCGTGACCAACATGCTGAATTACACCCTCAAACTGGCCCCCCGCGCCGACGACGGAACCATTTTTCACACCGCCCAGGCGGTCTGGTCCGACAGTTTTCACACCTCCCCGCCCTTTCTCGCCGCCGCCGGACATTATGACGAGGCCATTCTCCAGATCGAAGGGCATCGCAAACGCTTGTGGGACCCGGACAAAAAATTATTGTCGCACATTTGGGACGAAAGAGGTCAACGGTTTCAGGACAAGAAGTTTTGGGGAGGCGGTCAGGGCTGGGCCGCGGCCGGCATTACGCGTGTCATCCGCGCGCTGCCGCAAAACCGCGCCGCGGACAAGGCGAAGCTGGCGGGATATTTGAGGGAGTTGATTGACGGCTGCCTGGCCCATCAACGCCCCAGCGGCTTGTTCAACAACGTGGTGGACGATCCGGCCTCGTTCGAGGAGACCGATCTGGCCCAAATGCTGGCCTACTCCATTTACGAGAGTGTGCGCGGAGGCTGGCTGCCGCGCGATTATCTGGCCGCCGCCGACCGGATGCGCGCCGCCGCCCGCTCCAAAGTGGACGCCGATGGATTCGTGCAAGGCGTCTGCGGCGCGCCCAGTTTCACCAAGCCCGGCATCTCCGCCGAGGGCCAGGCTTTCTTCCTGATGATGGAAGCCTCCGCCGCAAAACTGGGGCCGAGACCGGCTCCTTGAGATAATCACCGATAGAATTCTGAAGCGCTGATTGTGTTTGACTCCTCGGCCCCGGAGGAGTGTCCGTCGTTTGTTTCCGTCCAACTGCCCATGAACCATCGCTTTCTCCCCTGCTCAATCCTTGCGTGTTTCCACCGGGTCAGTTAGCTTTGCGGCCGTGAGCATTGAGAGTGTGCGCCAACTGCCTCGAATCGAGAAACTAAAGCTGATGGAAACGCTTTGGGAGGAGTTGAGCCGGCCTGACAGTGATTTCGAGTCGCCGGCCCGGCATGCCACGGAGTTGGCCGCCACCGAACGCCGCCTGGCCGAAGGCAAGGAACAAGTGCTCGATTGGGACACCGCAAAACAATCCCTCCGAAGCAAATCTGAACACTAAGACCTCCAGATTTTTCCCACCGCCCCGCGCCGTCTTTCTCTTTGACGTTGACAACACCCTGCTCGACAACGACCGGGTGATCGCGGATCTGGAAAAGTATCTGGAAAAGGAGGTCGGGCCGCGCGGCGCGCGCCAGTACTGGAAATTCTTCGAGGAATTGCGCGACGAGCTGGGCTACGCGGATTATCTGGGCGCCTTGCAGCGCTATCGCGCCAAGTATCCGCATGGTTTGCGCCTGTTGACCATTTCGCGCTTTCTCATCAACTATCCCTTCGCCGACCGCCTCTTCCCCAACTCCCTCGAAGTGCTGGCCCATTGCCGTCAATGGGGGCCGACGGTGCTGCTCTCCGACGGCGATGTGGTTTTTCAGCCCCGCAAGATTGACTGCTCCGGCCTTTGCGACGCGGTGGAGGGCCGGGTGCTGATCTACGTCCACAAGGAACTCGAACTGGCCGACGTCGCCCGCCGCCACCCCGCGCGCCATTACGTGATGGTGGACGACAAGCTCCGCATCCTCGCCGCCATGAAGAAAGTCTGGCGCGCGCGCGTCACGACCGTCTTCGTCCGCCAGGGCCATTACGCGACGGACCCCAGAATCACCGCCGCCCACCCCGCGGCGGACATCACCCTGGAGAGAATCGGCGATTTGTTGAACTACGATGAACTCAGTTTTCCGCCTTGTGGAAGAACTGCAGCAGCGCCGGCTCCGGGTCGCCCAGTGAGAACACCCGTTCGGCCAGGTCGTTGAGGGCCAGGCGCGTTTTCCCAAAACAGGTGGACAGCGTGTCGAAGATCGGCGCCAAATCGTAGCGCCGCGCCAGACGATGATTGCCCGCCACGCGAAAATTCATCCGCCCCATCTCCTCGTAATACTTCAAGTCCGGGCACGCCCGCCGCTCCGCCCGCTGCCGGATGCGATCCGGAAAAACGCCAGCCAGAAACAGCGAGTGGTTCCCAATGTGCGCCCGGATGCAAAACGCCGTGTGGTCGTCGGCGGTCCGCAGCGCCGCCAGCATGTCGAAAAAATAGTCCAGCGGCCCGGCCTGGCCGGGCACCGAGAGCCGGCGCCGCTCTTCGCGCGAAAACTCCGTCAGCATCTCCGCCACATAATCCGCCACCGCCCGGTCCTCGATGCCCGACTGCCGCAGGACGCGCCGCACCAGAATGTAA
Organism: Verrucomicrobiota bacterium; assembly: GCA_050015895.1. GTDB lineage: Bacteria > Verrucomicrobiota > Verrucomicrobiia > Limisphaerales > Palsa-1400 > JBEKOF01. Next base: position 1,157 of record JBEKAN010000035.1, on the reverse strand, counting down.
AAATAGAAATGGCAGGAGACACTCAGGCAGCCGCGTTGCTCCAGCAGCGCGTGGAACAGCGCGTCGTTGTCCAGGATCATGTCGCGCGTCTCGGGATCGGTCAGCAGCGACACCAGCGCGGCCGCGTCCTCCTTCTTTCCAAGGACAGCCATGATGAACGCGATGTCCTCGGCAGTGAATTGAACCCGGCAATTAGGTTGTATCACTCTCACACGCGATTTCACAGCATATTTGATTCCACTTCCCGCGCGACTTTGCAGTTCCAAGTCAAACCGCCCGCGGCTACTCTCCAACCCGTGGACGCAGCCAATCGCATCATCCCGGCCCGGTCCCGGCGCCAAGTCATGGAGTGGGGCCTGGTCATGGCCAGCCAGGAGATCGAGGCCATCGTGGACAAATCCGAACAGGGTTGGGGACTCGTCGTGGCGGAGGCCGATTACCCGCGGGCGCTGGCCCTGCTCCACCAATACAAGCTGGAAAACCGCGGCTGGCGCTGGAAACAGCAGCTTCCCGGATCGGGCTTTGTTTTCCACTGGGGAGCGCTGGTTTGGGTGGCCGCCATGGCCGCCTTTTATTATTGGACGATGGCGGCCTTTCCCCAGTTGCAAAACCTCGGCGTGATGGAGCCGGCGCGCGTGGCCGCGGGCCAATGGTGGCGTCTGTTCACCGCCATCACACTCCACGAGAACCTGGACCATCTGGTCGCCAATTTGGTCACCGGCGGGCTGTTCCTCGGCCTGGCCATGGCCCGCTACGGCCCCGCAATCGCCATGCTGGCGGCATTTCTTGCCGGGGCCGCCGGAAACTGCGCGGACCTCTATTTGTATTCCGGGACGGACCAAAGCCTGGGCGCGTCGGGCATGGTGATGGGCGCCTTGGGTCTGCTCTCCGTCCATTCTTTCTCACTTTGGCGAAAATATCCCCCCGCCCGCGGTTTGATTCTGCGCGGCGCGGCGGCCGCCTTTCTCATCCTTGTGTTGCTGGGATTTGGGCCGGGGACCGACATGCTGGCCCACGTCGCAGGCTTCCTGGCCGGGGCCGTGCTCGGCCTGGCTTTGAACGCCGTTCGCCCCGCTCTCTTGCAACGCGGCGCGGTCAATGTCCTCGCCGGCTTGTTGCTGGCGGTCCTGGTCACCGCCGCCTGGCGTCAGGCAATG
>JBEKAN010000034.1:0-17680 GCA_050015895.1 Verrucomicrobiota bacterium | reverse complement strand
CAGCGCCAGATAATTTGTCCCTCCGTAGCCTTGGTAAAGACCACTGCCGGTCACCACCGCCACGTCGTTGGTCAGCACCGTCCATTGTTCCACACTCGCGCTCAGGATGGGGAGCAGGGCGTTGCTCAGCCCGTAATCCCCGGCGGCCACGGTGTCAAAGTCGGTGTCAAGAATATCCACATTCGTCGTCGGCTGCGCGTAGGGCGGCGCCGCGAACTTGATCAACTGCGACGCCAGATTTGTGTTTTCCGTGAAAGTCGTGTAGGCGTAAGTCACGTTGGTGGCGTTGGTCACACTCAGGCCCAAATCCGTCGCGTTGGTCCCGCCCCGGTCCTCAAAGAGCAGGACACTCGTCCCCTGCGGGCTGATCAGGTGCAGCACCAAATCGTCCAGGTTGGTGTCCGTCAGCCGCACCCCCACCTGCAACGAGACCAATGGCCCTGTGTTGCTCACGCAGATTTGCGACTGCGTGTGCGCCCCGGTCTGCAGATTCGTCGCCGTGTTGTCCGTTTCTGTCAGCGTCAAGTTGGGCGTCAGGCTCTCCTTGATGGTGATGACCACCTCCACGTTCGTCACCTGCGTGGCGCCCTCATTGTAGATGCCGTAATACCACCGGCCCCCGGTCATGGCGGGCATGTTCGTCACATTCACCGGCGTCGGCGGAATATCCATATTGGTGTTGGGATCATCCAATTGCCCGCCCATCGGGAAGATGGGAGTCACTCCGTAATCATTCGTGCTGACATCATCCGCGTTGTCCAGGTAAATGCCCAGCGGCCCGCCGTTGTTGAATGCCACCTGGATGAGCAGGTTGGTCGTGTCATTCGGCACATCCACAAAACCGTAATACCAGCCGTTGGGCGCGATGTAGGGGATGAAGAAACCCAGCGGGTTGGGCGGCTGCGGCCACACTCGCACTTGCAGCGTCGTCACCATGCCGGTCTGCAGCAGCGCGTTGTCCTTCTCGTTCAGGATGTACATCCCGCTCATCGGCTGGCCGACGAAGCTCTTCAAATCCCCCGGCGCGTCGGTCGGCACCGGATTGGTGATCGAGCCATCCGGCAGGTCGTCATACCAGTTGGTGAAACCCGCCTCATCCGACGCCGTGTAATAGTTGATCGTGGACTGCGTCTGGCCCATTGAGATCGTCCCCGCCAAATCCGCCGGGTTGGAATGCTCCAAGCCCACCAGCACCGCCACCTTTCGCGCCGTCGTCGCGTTGGCGCTGCCCACAAAGGCGAACACAAAAGCCCCCTGGTCCCCGGGCGTGTCGTCCGGGATCGGCGCGGGCAAACCCTGCCCGTAGCCCGTCACACTGCCATCCGGATTGACGGAGTTCAAATTGGTCGTGATCTCCGCGAAAAACCCGAAGTCCGCCCCCTGCTGCGTCTCCGACTTGACTCCCGCGTAATAGACCTGGTTGGAGGACGCGTTGGTGAAGATCACGTAGTTGTTCCCGCCGCGCCCCAGCGATTGCAACGAGTTGCTCACCGCCGCCTCGTCCAGGTTCGTCAGCGCCGAATCGGTCGAGACATACAAATCTATGTCCGCGTTGTTGATGGCGGGCGGCGACATGTTCGCCGGGCTGAAGCTGGGGAACGTCAGGCTCGGCGGCAAAAACGTGGCGAACACCGCGTTGGTGAAGTTGGCCGCATTCGTCCCATAGAGCGCGGTGTTCGTCGTCGCCGTGTTGGTCAGGACGAAGAAATGCCATTGCAGCGGGTTCCCGTTGGTGCCCACGTTCGCCGTGCCCAGCAAATTCGACACCGTGTTCGTGCCCCACAAATTGGGTTCGTTCCCCCCCACCCGCTGGTGGATCAGGACCGGCGTGTTGCTGATCACCGTCACGTCCCGCGTCGGGATCGTGTTGACATTGGTCGGGTTGAGCACGCTGGCCAGGATAGTCCCAGCGGTATTCGTCGGCGGCCCGTTGGTGGTGCCCAGGTCCGTCACCCGCAGCCCCGAGTTGGTCGGCGCGTCGCTGGAAATCACCAGCGCGTAGTCCTGCAAAATGGCGTTGGTCTGCCCGCTCACCGCGTTGACGTTGACCCGCGTGCCGCGCACCGAGACCGTAAAGTTCGTCGAAAGGGTCACGGGCGGCTTGGCGGAGGCGTAGAGGTTCACGCACTGCACATTGTTGACAATGTCGCTGGGGTCCGGACTGTTGGTCGGGCTGGGCTGGGTGAAACACCCCGTCGGCCCCCCGCCGATCGGAAAATCATTCCCCATATACAGATTGGTCCCCGAGTTGTCCGCCACCATCAGGTCCAGGTTGTTCACCAGCGCGATCCCCGCCGCCGGATTGCCCGGCGGGTCCGTCCACACCAGCGTCATCCGCAGCGGATAATTGGTCCCGCCAGTCACCGTGACGGTGTAATTGTGCCACTCGCCCGTCTGCAACGCGTTGGTCGGGCTTTGATCAAAAAACGCCATCGAGGACCCGTTGGTGCTCGTCAGCGAAGCCGGCACGCTGTTCGACAAATTCGGCAGGCCCCATCCCTCGAAGTTCTGGAGCTGGTCCGGGCTCAAATCCGAGTCGTTGTTCAGCGGCCGCGCCCCATTGATCAGCAGCGCCTTGAGCAGCGCCGGGCTGGGGTTGGTGTTCAGTTTGCTGCTCAGAAACTCCTGCATGTCCGCCAACATCCCCGACACCGCCGCCGCCGACATGCTCGTGCCCGACTCATAGCGGTAATTGGGCAGCAGCGCGTTGTCCAAATTGCTCAGCACTCCAAAATATGAGTTGGTCGCGTAGGACGGCCCAAATTGACTCTCGTTGGCTATCACCCACAGGTTCAAATTGAAGGCCGTGGGCTGGTCCAGGTTCGTCGCCGGCAGGCACAGGCCGATATAGCAGTTGGTCGCCGGCGGAGCGGGACCCACCGCCAGCCCCGCCTGGTTGGTCATCGTCAGCAGCGTCGCCGGCCCAAACGCCGGCGGAGCGTTGCTCGGTGGAGTGTTGGTGTCAAAATAAACCTGAAAGTCCGTGGGAAACGGCACTGGCGACTGGTCGTTGGCCGTGACCTGGATGAGCACATTGCTGGTGACAATGTTGGTCGGCAGGGTGATCGTTCCCACCCAATTCGTCCCGCCCGGCCACACCGCACCCTCCCAAGCCCAATAGTACTTCGCTTGCGCCAGGGCCGGATCCACAAACCCGGCCGAGCGCGCCGAGATGATGAAGATCCCCGGCGCCACCACATCCGGCTTGAACCGTCCAAAAGGCCCTTCCGTGCCGAAATCCACATTCCCCGCGCTGCTCAAATCCGCCACCGCGTTGTTCGTCGCCGTCTCCCCGTACCAATACTCCACGTTGGTCTCCCCCGGCAGCGTGATCTGGTTGGTGATATCCCGCGGACTGTCCGTCGCCCCCACCGTGATCACATTCTTGCCCGTGCCCGGCGAGGTGATCCCGCCTCCAAACCCGTCCCCCGCCGCGAACACGTAAGTCATCGCATGCTCGCCGGGGTAATTGGGCTGTGCGTTCCGCACCGCCGCGTCGTAACTGGCCGCCGTCTCGTCGTAACCCCCGCCCTCATACCCCCAACTGCAATTGTTCACAAAACCGTTGGTCACCCCCGTCGTCGCCCCCGCCGTGTTGGTCATCAGCGAGTAGGAGGCGTTGGTCTGCAGGTAGAAATCCGAGATGTACGCCCCGCTGAGCGTGTCCGCCCCCTGCACAAACAACTTCGCCCCCGGCGCCATCCCGCGGAACTGGTTGGCCACCGGCTTCCCCGATCCGGGGATATTCGTGCCCGTCACAGTGCCCGCCCCGCTTCCACCGATGATCCCCGCCACATGCGTGCCGTGCCCGTTGGTGTCCACCTGCAAAGCCGCCGATGCGTAGAGGTTGCTGTCGTACGTCAGCCGCCCGGTGAAATCCGGGTGCGTGCTGTCCACCCCGGTGTCGTTGACCACCACCCAAATGTTGCTGCCCGTCAGGTTGAGATAGTTGCTGCTGTTCGTCGGCGTGGCCGCCACTCCCAGCCGCGCCCGCGTCAAATCATTCATCATCCGGCGCGGCGAGTAGGACTCGATCTCCTGCGCCTGCGGCATCTGCGCCACAGCCGCCAGCTTGTCCGGCGGCACGTTGGCGATCAGCGTCGTTCCGAAGGGCGATTGGTCCCGCCCCGTCACACTGGCCCCCAGCGCCGCCAAGCTTTGCGCCGCCGCCTCGCTCTGCCCGTTGAAAACCGTCACCCGCAGCATCGTGTTGGTCATCGGCGTCTGCTCCACCGCCTCCGGCAGCAACGTCCCGTCCAATTTGTAATACGGCTCGTAGGGCAGCACCGCCGCGAACACCGGGTCCGCCGCCAGCGTCTTCCCCGCCTCCGCCGACGCCCGCGCCAGCACCGCGTTGTTGGGAATGTAGGAGACCACCTCCGCCCCGTCCTTGCCCAGCTCCGCGTAAAACCCCGCGTCCACCCCGCGCGCCGACTGCACGATGTAACTGCCCGGCGCGCCCTGCGCGCGCAGATGCTGCGGAATCTCCAGCTTCGTCCCCCGGCTGGTGTCAATCAGCGCGTTGCGCAGCAGGATGCCCCGCTGGTTGCGCGCCAACTGCGCCAGCGTCTGCGGCGTGTTGCTCAGGACATAACTGGTGGGCTTCTTCGCCGAAACCGGGATCGCCCCGGCCGAATTCGTCGTCCCCGGCGCAGCCGGACTTTGCGTTCCTTGCGTTCTTTCCCGGCTGATCCTCAGCCCGGCCGCCCTCTGACGCCGCTCATCGGCCACCCGCCCCCCCAGTTGCCACATCCACGCCGAAGCCGCGAAGAGCATCAAGCTGATCAACATCCAAGTTCTGGGTTTCAGACGCATCGTTCACCTCCTGCTTCAACGGACAAGTGGTTGCCATAATATACCAGTTTCAGCCCCAACCCGCCACCCAAATCTTCGGTCTGGGGAGCGCGACCAGCCCGCAAGCATGCGGGCCAGCCTTCTGTTGTTCTGACCTCTCGGTCGCATCCGTCGGCGTCCCGCCTGCGGAATCTGACGTCCGAATCTTCTGTCCGTGGCGCGCCCAGGCGCCGCATCCCATGAACCGTTCTAACGCCAAGACGCAAGGACGCCAAGGCGCGTCTTGTGGCGGCGGTCCTCGCACCGTTGGTGCGGTTCCCTAATTTGTTCCGTCTGTGACCGCCGCACTTTTGCGACGGTCGCAGACCGCCGCTACATTGCCGACACGCCGAATCTTTGCGCCCTTGCGTCTTGGCGCCTTTGCGTTGAATTCCTTGCCATTGCCGCCTCCATGCGTTCCCATCTTTTGCGATTAATCGGTTCTCGATCTTCATATTTCAGTTCCCCGGCGGTAATACATTAAAACTGTCCACCTCGATCTTCGCGTTCGCCGCGTTGGGCGGTCCCACCAGGTGAAACACCGTCCGCGTGGCATATTCCCCCGTGATCTGGTAATTGGTGCAAAGGTTGAAGGTCGCGCTGGTCCCCCCGAAATACAGCTCCTTGGGTTTGAGCGCCTGCCCAAAAGCATAGACCACAAACTGCGGCTGGCCCAGTTTCAGCAGCCCCATCACCTGTTGCGGGATCGCCTCTACCACCTCGTCGGGGCAATTCTGCGCGGTCGCCTGCGCCATCGCCGGGGTCGCCCCAAGCAACGGGGACCCAATCGTCAGTGCCGGCGCCGCCAGGATGCCCCCGACATGCCGAAAAACCCCGTTGCCCCGCGCCGTGTTGATTCCGTATTGCCCATTGACGATATAGTCAACATTGGTGGTGGTCGGATCAATCACGTAGAGATTCGTCAGGGTGTAATTTGTGGGGATGGCAACACCGCCCAAAAGCGCATACCACGGCGGGCTGTTGGCCTGGTTGACCGACAGCAGCCCGGTGGCCGCGTTGTCGTTGGGCGTGGCCGTGAAGAGATCCAGCAGCGCGTAATCGTTGGTCGGATACGTGTCCGTCGTGTTCACCCAATACGTGGTCCAATTCGCATAATTGTTCGCTGGCGCGGCGTCCGCCTTCAAGAACACCGTCTGCCACGGTGTGCCCCGGTGCACCCGGCCCAGCCAGCCCACGCTGGGGAATTTGTTGTTCGGGAAATTCCAGTAGTCCGATCCCCAGAGCTGCGGATCGGTGAAGGTCATGTTTTGGTTGTTGTCCACCCCCCACGGCTCATACCGGTCATTGACGCCGAGAACTTGATTGGTGTCCGGCCTTCCATTTGGCGTGGGCGCCGTCAGATCCCCCAGCGTGTAATGCACCAGCGGATCGTTCACCAGCCACGTCTGGCTCCCAAAGCAGGTGATCTGCGGAGCGCTGCCAGGCGCAAAATACAACTCCGTATTGTTCGTCGCCCCTTTTCCAAGCAGCTTGTTATAGAAGGTCAGGTCATTTGTGGCGTGCCAGATTTGGTTCAGCACCCCCTGGTTCATTCCATTGGGCAACATCGTTGGGTCCCAGTCGCTCCCTATGAATCCACCCCCGCCCGCCGTCCCGCCCGGCAACGTGCCGCCGTAGCCCTGGGGATTCGCAACATTGGTGAAATTCAGGGAGGTGCCAAACGGCCCCAAGTTCACAAAATCGTATATTTGACCGGTGACGTGATCCATCAGCAGGTACATGACGTGGTTGGTCACGGTCAGCATCCACGCGTAAGCGGGGAGCGGCGCCGATGGCCATTGCATCCGGTCGGCGGCCAGAAAGGCCCCGGCGCCGTAATCCCCCGTGTTTGTGTCCACTCCCAATCCTCTAAACTGCCCCAGGGTCTCCGAAAAGTAGTCCCCGGGGAGGTAAAGTAAATTGGTTTGGAGAAACGCAATCATCGAGTTCGACGGTATTGGAGAATAGAAACGTCGCCAGTTGTTGAACGTGATGTCGCAGGCGTTTGTCAGCGCCATGTTCGTCCCAAGCCCGTACTGGTTGGTCAGGGTGAGGGTGATGTAATTGCTGGCGATGACTTCAAACGGACGCGTCCAATTCGTCGAGTAGGTGTTCCAGGCGTCCAGCCCGCAGACAATCACATTGGTCAGGCAATAAAACTGGTTGGTGTATTGCGGCGGCCTGGTCGGGTCGCCATTGGTCCTCGTCACCCCATTGACCGTGGCCAGCACGGGCCAGCGCCGGAACAACAGCTTGCGCTCCACCGTCATGCTGTTCGAGGAGGCGAACCGGTCGAAGGCCGGCAGCCCCTTCACCGCCCCCACCACCCACGGGATGCCCCACACATTGGCGTTGTAGAGGATGTTCGACGGGATGTACGGCGTGTTGCTCAAATCATAGAAGGGCTGGCTGACTTGGGGAATCGTGTTGGTGGCCAGACCGAGCAGGTTTGTGGTCATGTTCGTGTACCCCACAATATACAATGTGTAGTTGCTGGAATCGTAATTGAAAAGCGGCCGAAACACCGACGGATAGGGAAGCAACGACGGCGACGGCGGGGAGTTGTCCGGCCTTGTGGCGTCATAAAAATTGGCCGCCAACTGCAACATCCGGTGCAGGTTCTCGCTGTAGCGGATGCTCGCGTTGGTCGCGCACCAGACCGGCATGTTCGTCAGCCCAAAGTGGTTCCACACCGTCCCATACCCGTTGGTGAACGGATACTCCTGCGACCGCACCAGGCTCTCCGCCGCGTTGGTGAAAAACGCCAGCGCGTTCGTCCACGGCGCTAGCGTCGCCGGCGAGGTGTTCAGGTTGTTGACGATGTCGTAGGTGTTGTTATAGTTGAGGTTCACCTTGGGGCGCTCCCGCAAGGGCGTCGTGCCGGATACATTGGTCCAAAAGTCGTCATACACGTAAGTTTGCAGTTCCGGCGACGACCCGGTTCCGATGCTGGCCAGCAGCCGCTGCAAGGTGTACCGGTCGTAGGAATCCAAGTTGGTCTGCCAGGAAAGCAGGCTGTTGGTGAAGCCTACGGAAGTTTTGCTCGGATCGAACAGATCCTGCATAATGTCGTCATAACTGTTGGTTCCATAGCCGCCGGGCCACGGATCAGTCACCGTCCGGGCAGGGCTTCCGTACTCATCAATCGCGGTTGCATAGTAAAGTGGCGGGGTCTCGGTAGTCGGGTAAAATGTCTCCAGGGTGCCGGGATAAGGGCCGCCGAAGTTTGGGCCGTAACGGAAGTACAAGAACGAATATGCGTCGTTAAAGGACATGCCGCTGTTTAGCGTGGTTCCTGGAGCGAAAGTATATTGGTTGAAATAAATGTTGGTGTTCACATCGTAGAGCAGCGCCGCTAGGTTCAATTCCCATGATCCGACGTCCTGGTCGCGAGCGTAGCCATCGAGGCCAGTCGTCGTGTCGGTTGGCGCGGGCATGGTGGACGCGCCCTTCTTGGAATAATTATGAATGTGGTTCAAATCCAGCGTCTTCCCGATCGGCAGGACATAATAGCAGTACCGCCCTATGGCCGGGTTTTGCGGCGAAAGCGGCAAACCGGGATATAGCGGCACCGCGATCCACTCCGGCTCACCGATGAAATATGCATAATTGGTGTAGGAGCCGTCAGTGTTAATGACCGGCAGCCACCCGCTGCCTTCGGCCACGCCATTGCGATTGAGGTCCAACCAGTACCGATAATCCAAGTTGTTTGGCGAAGTCAGATTGGTTTGGACGAAAACCGGCGCGCGCGGATCATTCTTGAGACCGGCGATCGCTACGGCCCACGCAGCGGCGTTGGTCGGAAAAGGAGGGATGTCCTGATTTGTGGACACCATGAAGTCGTAGGCATAAACACTGTTTAGCGCCTCCATCCGCGCCAGGATCTCCGCTTTCGCCCGCTCCAGCGCCGCCTCGCTCATCGTCTGTGCCGTCACTTTGTCCAGCGTCGCCGTCACCGACGTGCGCTGGCTCCGGGTGAGCACCAAAAACGCCACCGCCAAAAATGTGATCACCGAGAGCATCAGCAGCGTGATCACCAGCGCAATGCCGCGGGGAGCGCGGATGCTCCGGACGTGCCGACAATTCTGTGAGTCCTCCGCGGAACTCCTGTAGCGGCGGTCTGCGACCGCCGCCATGCCTTCCTTATGCGGCGGTCGCAGACCGCCGCTACAATCGCGCAAGCCAATTGCGCCGACGTTTCCATGTGTGAGTATTTTCATCGCACAACCCCCGCAATGGGAATTTCCTCCCGAAACACATGCACGCTCGCCGCCGCCTTGCCCAAAAAGCTCGTCTCCAACGCGCCGCTGGTCGCCGACAGCGCCCTGGCTTGCGCGTAGGTGTCCGGCTCCAGCACCCCCACCTCCAGTTGGATGCTCCCCGGCAAATCATTGGTGGTCACCAGCACCACGTTGGTGCCCGCCACCGGCAGCGGATAGGTGAACGAGTTGGTGCTCATGTCGTAATCATGGCCCTGCTCATACGGGTCCTCGTTTCCGAACGGGTCAAAAGCGCTGATCTTCAGATGGATCACCCCGTCGGCCACTCGATGGCAGTTGGGGCCGCTGAACGTCTGACTGCTGACGTTGGCCAGAAAGTTGCTAAACAGGCTGTTGTTCGTCAGCGGCGCGTTGGTCTGCACCACGAAGCGATACAGCGTCCCGGCCCCCGCGCAACCCGGATACGAGTTGCTCACCCCGTAGCCGATCCCCTCCCACTGCCCGTTGGTCCGCACCAGCATGAAAATATCCTGCGCCTGGTTGGTGCGAACAAACGTCGTCCCGCTGTTGGACTGGATGGTGTAGTTCAGAGGCACCCACCCAAAAAACAGGTTCGTGATGGCGGGGTTCTTTGCGTCGGACAACTGCGCCAAATCCGTCGCGATCATGTCCGCCACCGTCCCTCCCACGTCCGTCACCGCCGCCTGCTTGGTGCCTGCCTGGAAGGCCTTCTGCGTCTGCACAAACATCGCCGTCAGCCCCACCATGATGAACACCAGCAACGTCGTCGAAACCAGCATCTCCAGCAACGTCAACCCGGCGCGGTCGCGTCTGGGCAACGCCATCATGCGCCTTGTCACTTCCCTCGCCCCGCGCGGCGCGGTAAGCATGACGCGGTAGGGCGAGACTCCTCGCACCTTTGGTTCGCACCGTTGGTGCGCTTCCTTCTGTTGTCCCGTCTCGCTTCCGTATCCAGTTCCAACTTCGAGCCGTGACTCTTCCCTCGCCCCGCGCAGCGGGGAGAGGGCCAGGGAGAGGGGCATGTTCCCTCCTAACTTGCCAGTCTGAACCTGCGCCCACCGTTCTGGTTTCCCGATTTTGTGTACCTCTATTTTCACAAGCTGTTCGTGATGCTGTAAGTGTTGGGCTGCATATACCAGTAAAGCGTCTCGTCATTGGTAACCGGCATCAACAACCCGGACACCATGGACCGAAAATGCGCCCGCCCCGGTCCTGCCAGGCCTGTGGACAGAACCGGCCAACTGTATTTGAGGCTGATGTCGTAGAGCGCGTTGGGCAGGTATCCGTTGGTGGTCGCCTCCCGGGAAGTCACAAACGGGATGATCTGCACATTCACATAATAGCGGAAGGCCACGTTCGTGTTGGCCCCGTTTTGCTCCAAAGCCGATCCCGTCAGCGAGCGCATTCGCACCTGGGTCACCGTGCTGGTGGGGGAGCTTAACAAGCCGAGGATCTGCTTCCCGCTCGAAAACGGGGGGCCATAGACCTTCCCGATGGTTCCGTTGGTGATCGCGATCTGTTCCACATAATTGGTCAGAAAATCCAGGCTCCGGACCCCGTTGCTGCTGGTCGGCCCCCCGTTCCGGATCGCCTCCAGGATAAACAGGCCGTCCTGGCTGACGATGATGTCCTGGTGCGTCTCCTTCTGCACATTCAATCCGAAGGGCAGCACCCCGATGATCGCCACCAGCGCAAACGCGATCACCCCGATCGCAATCGCAATCTCGATCATCGTGAACCCCCCGCGAATTGGCGAGAGCCGGTAGGGCGAGACTCCTCGCACCGTTGGTTCGCACCGTTGGTGCGCTTCCTTCTGTGGTTCCGTCTCGCTTCCGTATCCAGTTCCGTCTGCGAGCCGTGACTTTTCCCTCGCCCCACGAAGTGGGGAGAGGGCCAGGGAGAGGGGTTCGTTCCCTCTCAGGGCGCCAATCCCTGCAACCCCTTCGGCCTTTCGGTCCCTCCGGCATGTCCGCGCAATTCTCATCAAAACTGGTTCCTTTCCACTTTCGCCCGACCCGTCAGGCAGTCAATATGAATGATGTTGCAATCGTTGGTGGAATTGCCGCTGGGCGTCTCGTTGGGAAACGCCGAATATGCGCCCCCCGCGCCCGGCAGAAACCGCACCGATCCGCGCGCCAGCGGAATGTACACGTCCACATTCGTCGTCAACGGGCCCTGCGAGCTGAACCCGACGCAGGGCATCAGCGTCGCCGGCCCGTTGGCCGCCGGAAACGGGATCAGCGCCTGGTTGAACGGCGTCACGTAGAAAGAGTGCCAGTTGTTCGTCGGCGCCAGCGTGTTGGTGGCCCAGATGGTCTGCGCCGGACCGCCGAACATAAAAGTGGGGATGAACACCCCGGTGGGCAGCGTTTTCCATTCTGTCAAGTACTGCGGATTCGGCCGTCCCGGCTGGTCCCCCACCGTCCGCGGGCTCATCAGCGCGTAGGCCGTGTACTGGTGCGCCTGCAAGTTGTTGTACGCCGTCACGCAGTTGGCCGGCAGCGTGGGCGCAGTCGTCGGGAACGCGCCCGGGGACACAAACACCAAATACACCGTGCTCCGGTTCTTCAGCGCCAATTGCCGCGCCAGCGCGGTCGCCGTCGTGATCTGCTGCGTCGCCGCCGTGATGCTGTTGGACTTGTTCAAGCCCGACAGCGCGGGCATCGCCAACGCCGCCAAAAATCCGATGATCGCCACCACCACCAGCATCTCCAAAACCGTGAACCCCAAACGCGGTGTGCCGCCCCGTCTCCCGTGCCACGTCCCCAAACCCGCCCGCGGCCATCCCCGGGTCCTCCCCCCGCCTCGCCCGCCCATCAGGGTAGGGATGGCGCTCGCCCCGTTGGGGCGCTTCCCGATCAAGTTCCATCTCTGCGCCGTCCGCCCGCCCAAAAAAACTGGGACGGCGCAGACCGCGGACCGGTCCCCAAGCCGGTTTCGCTGAGTCTGCGCCGTCCGCCCGTCCAACCCCGGGCAACGCCAGGTTGGCGGGTTCCCCACCTCCATCGTCCACGACTGTTCCAGCCATCGCACCGGCAGGTGTCTCGGTTCCAATCTGGAATTCAGTGTCGTCATGAGCGTTATTGGCCTATGGACCAGTTCCCATTGGTCAAAATGATCGGCAGGCCGTTCGTCCCCGTGCCGCCCGAGTACTCCACCCACAAATCAAACGTGCCGGGATTGCGCCGGTTGGGGGAGGAGGAGTCGTAATGCACAAAATTGGCCGCGGCGGCATTGGTCCCCGGCACCGTCACCACCAATCCGTTCAATACCACGCCTGGAACCAGCGGCGGGGAATACAGCGCGTAATCCGACGGCTTGAGCTGCGGATAATAAAAATCGTGCGGCTCGTCGGGATTTGCGTTGGCGAACCCCCCGCGCCCGTAGGCGGTGGCCAGGGCGGTGGACGAGACGGTGGTCCCATCTATGGCTCGATAAATCGCCACGCCACCAGACGTGCTGACCAAGGAACAGCCCGTCAATTCATAAAGCAGTTGATTCTGCGCCGTTGAGGCCTCGTATGCGGCGGGTGTGCTTGCGGTGCTGTTCCCCGCGTTGTCCGGCGGATAAAATCCCAGCTTGTCGTGGTAGTTCTCAATCATCAATGTCAGCCGGTTCACCGTCGCCGACGCCACAGAGCTTCTTTTCTTCGCTCCCGCCAGACCGACGACGCCCAGCACCATCGCCGCCAGGATTCCGATGATCGAGATGACCACCAGCATTTCCACCAGCGTGAACCCGCTCCGCTTTGTGTCCGTCCTTTTCATTGCGATCCTGCCTCCGAGCGCGAACTCACCCTTTGCTCCCTCATTTCCTGTTCCATCCTCTCGCTCAGCCACTGTTTTATCATGCTTTGATAGTTCAGATACCGGGATCGGGCCAGCCGCTTGATCCGCGTCAACATCCGCGGATCCATCCGCAGCGTGATCGTCACCGAGTCCGCCATCTCGCTCGCCTCCATCACCGACCGCTCCATCAGGCGCACATCCAGCCGCGTTTCCGCCCAATACGCCGCCTCCGCCTCCTCCCGGTCGAACAGCGGGACATCTTCCCAGTCAGTTATGGCGTTCATCGCGTCAACTCCTTATAATGCGAGGGCATGGGTCAGCCTCCGCTGATACACGTACTTCTCCTCCGGCTCGAACGGCCGCGCGAATATCACGCGCGCCTGCTTGCCATTGGCTCGAAACAACGTAAAAACCCCCTGTCCATTGGCCGCCAGGCCCAAATTGAAAAACCGCGCCTGTTTCGAGAACCGGGGCGAATCCGGCAGCAACCTCACGGCGAACGGGTCCTCAAACGACTCCTCAATGTGACCCAGCGAAATCGAGGGGTCCAAATTGAACGGCGGATTGTTCCAATCAAATTCCATATTTGTAAATCAATTGGCCATGCATTGTGTTTACATTGTATTTACATCATCCCCATACCAATGTCAACCCCCTTTTTCAACTTCTTGCCTCAATACACGGCTGGCTCATGAAGGGAACCCGCCCGCGTCTTCTCCCTCTCCTCCACACACTTGTGGAGGAGAGGGCAGGGGAGAGGAGGTTTTCAACCTTCACACCCAGCCTTTCATGAGCCAGCCGTGCCGCAATTCATCTGCGTCCATCCGCGTGTTCTGCAGGTCAAGTTCTTTTCTTGTTCCTTCTTCTTTGGCTTTCGCGCGAAAAATTTTTTCGCTGCAATGCGTGATGCTGACGGATTGCCGCGCAAAGCAAAAACAACATAAGTCGTTGTCTCTGTGTTCTTTGCGTTCCTTTGCGGCAAAACTCTTGTTGGGATTGACGGTTGACGGTTGAGGTTTGTGGGCGCAAAAGATGCCAAGTCTATGCCAAAAGATGTGGAGCGTTTATTCGTGGAGTCACCAATATATTGTTGATGCATGCGTCAAAGGGTGGAACGCAACCCTGAACCGCGCATGACAATGACGGCGCGGCTGTTTGTCGTGCAAACCAATTTCCATGAACTCGAAACCCATAATGGCGGCGGCCCTTGCGGGAATGTTAGCGGCATCGTGTGTCCGCGTTCCGGATACTCGTTTTTACGACCGCGGCACCATGAGAAACGTGGAGCGCGTGCGGATCGCGCCTGACGTCAGGTATATCTCGTTGGGTGCCATTTGGGCCTCCACCTCGCAGGAACGGATGACGGAGATTCGCGCTAGGAACGGCTCTTTCGATCCTCTGATGATGTACGGCCTTCTGGGCGCCGGCATTGCTGCGTCAGAACGACATACTGCCGAGCAGATGGACACGATCACAAGACAGGAAGCTCCCGTTGTGGAACCCATCATCGCGGAGGCGGTGACCAACCGCGTTCCCCTGGAGTTCCGGCGTCGTTTGCAGGAAGCCGGCATGCCTTGGAAGATCGTGGATGATGATTCCGCCCAGGCGGAGATCAACCTGATGGTGGTGGCCAACACGGGATGCCGCCAACCTGGGAAATCGGAAACACCCGCGCTTATGGTATCAATGACGGTTACTGTGCTGCAAAATGGGACGGCCAGTGCAGCCGGCAAGAGCCGTGGAGCCGGCATCCCCGGTGGGTTTCCAAGCGGCGTCGCAAACATCGTGTGGACTGAGCATGCTTCCTGTGCAGGAGACAGGAATTCGCTTCCGCCGTATGATGGAGGGGCTTACCAAAGGGAAAAGACAAATGCACAGGAAGCATGGATGAAGACCGGTGAGAAGGCGGTTCAACTCCTGGTCAACCAAATGAAATCCACGAGCCGATGAGACGTCTCAGGGCAAAGACTCCGTGAGGGAACCCATCTATCCGGTGTCCGGTGGGTTTGAGGACGCGATGCAGTTCCACCGAACGCGGGGCCATCATCGCCAGATACGCCATCATGGGGGAATAGATCTTTTGGTTGCGCAGCCAGCGCAGGTTGTCGCCAAACAACAAACGGTTAATGGGCCGATGTTTACCAGAGGCCCCCGGCGTGTGCGAGCAAGAAAAGACCACAGTTCCCGCAGCGCGACAGAGCCGACACCGCGTCAATTCCGCTAAACCAGGACCGCCTTGTGGGCTTTCAGATACTTCTCAACGGATTTGATGTCGTTGCAGGAATTGGGGACGCGGACGGCGTTGGGCCTTCCCAATTTGTAATGCACCAGCAGTTTGCCGACCATCCCCACTTGGAGGGTCGCCTCGGCCATGCGCCAGAGTTGGCCCTCCGCCAGAGGTTGTTGGGGAATGCCGCGCGGAGACTTTATTTTCTTCATGGTTGATCCTGCCTCCTGGCTTTCGATTTGACCAGACAAATCGCCACAGGGGTCAAGTGCGGCTGCGGGACAAAATTCTTCACCGGGCGATATTTGCCCAGGGAACGTATATGTGTCGTGCCCGCGCGTTCTCTCTCTCCCCGCTTGCGGGGAGAGAGCCGGAGAGAGGGGTTCCCATCCCCTTCAAATTCTAGGCATGAAGAACTTTGTCCCATACCCGTCAAGTGCGATTTATGCCGATTTATCTTGCGCGGGCCGGTTTCTGGGGTACATTGGGAGTGCCAACGGGGGGCAGTATGGCAGGTCGGTGATTGCCATTGCACGGGCGGTCCCTCCCTCTCATTCCCCGCCCTGGCAAAGCCGGAGCCGCGATGGCGGCTCAAAGCAAACAAAAAACATCTCACGAAAACATACAAGTATGACCACAAACCCCGGCCAAAGCAGGTCTCCCCCCTCCACTGCGGCGGCAACGCAATCGGGAATTGCTGGCAGTCCGCGCCCAGGCCAGGGCGGCAGGCGCGCCGTTCATCTGGCTCCAGGAGCGTCTTCGGTTTTTCCCATCAAGCGGATGGCCGATCGAAGCGGCGGCGCACCGCAAGTGCTCCAGGAAATCCACCCCCGCCGCGCTGATGATTACGCCCACTTTGGATTGAACGATTGAATGGCGCATGGGGGGGGGTGAAAACCCCATGGCGCCCAGGCGGTTTTGTGGCAAAAACAGGAAGGTTTGCTGTGATCCCCGCGTTTCTGTTGCGCCCAAAAATGCGAACGGCGTCGCGCCAGAGGCGCGACGCCATTCACCAGCCAAAAAATGGAAGGCGGGAAAGAGTTAACCCATGCGCCGGCGGGCCACGCCGAGCAGTCCCAAAGCACCCGCCAAAAGGGCGCTGGTCAAGCCGCCGTCGGGCACCGAGGTAAAAGTGAAATCACTGATAAATTGGTCGGATTCCCCCGCGCCCGACCCACCCGTGAACCCCACGAAGGCCGTGCTCCCGCCCGCGTCCGAGGGCAGATTCACACTGTAACTGGTGCTGTAAGCGGCCAATGTGGTTTCGTCTTCCACGGACACATCCAAGAGGCCGGCGCTGTAGCTGACGTTCACGCTCATTGGATCGGTGGAATCGAAATTCACCGAGCCGGTGGAAGAATAGCCATAGGTGCCGTTGCCAACTGTGGTCGGAGCGTAGCCCATGCCCACCGTATGGCCATCCCACATGTTGAAAGCGACTCCGGTGGCGGACGAAATCCCCTGATAACCCAAACCGCTGCCACCCCCTCCGACGGCGCTAACACCTTGATTTTGAAGGGTGAAGACCAACCCGTCGGCAGGACTGAATCCATCTCCATTCGGTCCCTGGGTGTTCTGCCACACGAACGAGGCGGTGAAACTGCTGATGTTCTCGGGCGTGTCGTAGAAGGCGCTGTTGCCGACGCCATAACCGCTGACGATGTTCAGAACGTCGCTCGTCACGGACGCCGCAGCGCCGGAACTATTGTTCAGAGTCCAGCCCAATCCACTTCCACCGAACCCGCTGATTTGCGCCTGGACCGTGGTGCCGGCCAGACCGAGCGCCAGAAGCCCCAATGTAGTAACGATTTGTCGCGGCAGTGCTTTCATATTTTTGATTTCAGTTTTTGACCGATTAAATCTCTGCCACCAAAAAGCAGTTTTTCTGCCAGTTTTGGCCCATCAACACCTCAAAATTCACAACACTCTTGCAACAAGCCACTTACGAGCAAAAATAATGCATTTCCTATCATTCCAATTCCCTATGAAATCCATTAGAGTGTAAGCGCATCCGACGCGGATTTACACAACCAGAGTTGTAACCACCTTGCGGTCAGGAGTTTGCATCAATTGCGCGCATTGTCGGCTTTTTTTACTCCTTTCTGGTCAACGATCAGAAAGATCACAGCGCGGCAAGCCGCAACCAAAGGAATTCAACCACGGATTTCAGGGATGACACGGATTCACGTTCTGTGGCGGCGCTCTGCGAGCGCCGGATTTCTCGCGCTCCAGCCGCTCCCGCTCCGCCAGCCCTTCATGGGCCGGCCCCCCCCCATTTCTTTCGCTAAAATGTGAAATAAACACTTGACTTAATTAGGAACTATGCTACGGTCTGTGGCATGAGAGGAAAAGTCGCGCCCAAATTGCCCGCGGGCTTGTCCCCCCGCGGCGTCGGGGGAAAACGGGGCGGTCAGCCGTTCCGTTCAAGCGTCCGGCCCAACATCCATCAAACCTAATCAAACCTAATCAAACTGAATCAAACCAATGAACCCCCCCCCCCCCCCCCCCCTCTGCGTCCCACGGGCGGCCCCGCCCCCGCCCCCTGCGCCGGACCAACCAGTCAATTTCCGCCGGCGCCTCGGGCGCAATTC
>JBEKAN010000033.1:0-17802 GCA_050015895.1 Verrucomicrobiota bacterium | reverse complement strand
TTTTTTCCCCAAGGTGGACGCCGGACAGATGCGGCTGCATGTGCGGGCCAGGACGGGCACGCGCGTGGAGGAGACGGCGGTGTTGTGCGATCATGTGGAGGAGTTGATCCGGCGGACGATTCCCGGGAAGGAGCTGGAAAGTATTATTGACAACATCGGACTGCCCACCAGCGGCATCAATGTCTCCTACAACAACGGCGGCACCGTCGGGCCGTTCGACGCGGAAATCCTGATTTCGCTCAATCGCGAGGACCACCACCCCACCGCCGGCTACATCCGAAAACTCCGCCACGATCTCAATCAGGCCTTCCCGGGGGTCGCCTTCTTTTTCCAGCCGGCGGACATCGTCAGCCAGGTCTTGAACTTCGGACTCCCCTCCCCCATAGACATCCAGGTCCTTGGCCGGGACCAGGTGGCGAATTCCCGCATCGCGGGCGAAATCGCCGACCAGCTCCGCCAAATCCCCGGCGCGGTGGACGTGCATGTGCAGCAGATGTTCGATCTGCCCAACCTGCAAGTGACGGCGGACCGCACGAAATTGCACGAAGTCGGACTCACCCAGCACGATGTGGCGGCCAGCCTGTTGGTCGCGCTGAGCGGGAGTTTTCAGACCGCGCCCTCCTTTTTTCTCAATCTGGCCAGCGGCGTGAGCTATAATGTGGCCTCCCAAGTGCCGCAGTATCATCTGGATTCCCTGCAGAATCTGGCGGGAATCCCGGTGACGGGGCCAAGCGGGGCGGTGCCACAGTTGCTGGGCAATCTGGCCGCCATTTCGCGGGGCGTCGAGCAGGGGGTGGTGTGCCATTACGACATTCAGCCGGTGATTGACGTGTATGGCGATGTGCAGGGGCGCGACCTGGGCGGGGTGGCCAACGACTTCCAAAAAATCGTCCAGGACCAGGAGAAGAAACTTCCGCGCGGCAGCTCCATCATTGTGCGGGGGCAGGTGGAAACGATGAAGTCCTCCTTTGTCGGGCTGGGGTTGGGCCTGCTCTTCGCCATCGTGCTGGTCTATTTGCTGATCGTCGTCAATTTCCAGTCGTGGAGCGACCCCTTCATCATCATCACCGCCCTGCCGGGCGCGTTGTGCGGGATCGTCTGGATGCTATTCTTGACACGCACGACCCTCAACGTGCCCTCCCTCATGGGCGCGGTGATGAGCATCGGCGTGGCCACCGCCAACAGCATCCTGGTGGTCACCTTCGCCAAGGACCGGCTGGCCCAGACCGGCAACGCCGTCACCGCCGCGCTGGACGCCGGTTACATCCGCCTGCGCCCGGTGGTGATGACCGCGCTGGCCATGATCATCGGCATGGTCCCGATGGCGCTGGGCCTGGGCGAGGGCGGCGAGCAGAACGCGCCGCTGGGCCGGGCCGTGATCGGCGGCCTGCTCTTCGCCACAGTCGCCACGCTCTTTTTTGTTCCGGTGGTTTTTTGCATGATCCGGAGAGCGGCTGGCGGGGGAACGGAGGGACCCCGCGAATCAGAAACGGCGGGGACGATTTAGGATTATGATTGGCGATTCAGATTGAGATTAAGATTACGATTAGGACTCTGAACTTATGAAACAGATGGAGAGAGAATCTGGCGCCGCTACCGCCGCCGCCACCGCGCCGCGCGGCGCGGGGCTGGGGGACGCCGGCGCGCCTTCCACGCCGCCCTCGCCGGCGGGCCGGCTGCCGTGGTTCCTGCTGGCGGGGCTGGCGGTCTTCTTGGCCGTCGGGGCATGCCTCACCCTCCTGTCCCGCGCCCGCGCGAGCGCGGCGCTGGAGAGCGACACGCGGGAGAATCTGGTTCCCACGGTGGGGATCATCCACCCCAGGCGCAGCCCGGCGCAAATCCAGCTTGAATTGCCGGGCAACATCATGGCGTTCGAGGAGTCTCCGATTTATTCGCGGGTCAGCGGCTATCTCAAGCATTGGTACACGGACATCGGCACGCGGGTCGAGGAGGGGCGGCTCCTGGCGGAAATCGAGACGCCCGAACTGGACCAGGAACTCAAGCAGGCCAACGCGGCGTTGGACGTGGCCAACGCGAATCTGGAAATCGCCCGCATCTCCGCCGATCGCTGGCTGGCCTTGCGCAAAAGCGACTCCGTTTCCCAGCAGGACACCGATGTCCGGGTGGCCACAAGGGACGCCCGCATGGCGGATGTGGAGGCCGCCAAGGCCAACGTCCAACGCCTGACGGAGATGTCCAACTTCAAGAAGCTGGTCGCTCCTTTCCCGGGCATCATCACGGTGCGGACCATGGACGCGGGAACGCTCATCACGGCGGGTTCCTCCCGCGAGATTTTCCGTCTGGCCCGGACCGATCCGCTGCGGGTTTATGTCAGTTTGCCGCAGGCTTACAGCCAGATGGTCAGCACGAACGATGAGGCGGTGCTGACCTTCGCCGAACTGCCCGGCCAAAAATTCACCGGCAAAGTGGACCGCACGGCCGGGGCGATTGATCCGGTCTCCCGCACTCTGCTCACCGAAATCCTGGTGACCAACCACGACGGCAGGCTCCTTCCCGGCGCGCATACGATGGTGCTGCTGAATGTGGTGAGCCGGGAGGAGCCGGTGGTCGTGCCGGTCAACACGCTGCTCTTCCGCAATGATCTCGGGGTGCAAGTCGGCCTGGTGGACTCCAACGGAACCGTCCGTCTGGCCAGCGTGACGGTGGGGCGCGATTACGGAACCACGGTGGAAATCGTCCACGGCCTTTCCCAAACCGACAACGTCATCATCAACCCATCCGATTCCCTCGAACCGGGCCTCAAGGTGCGGATCGCGGACACCGCGGTGCCAGCCGGACAAGCGACCCATGAATGAGGTCCGTCCCAACCCCCCCGGGCGCGCCATCGGGACCGCCTTTCTCTGCGCGCTCCTTTTGGCCGGTTGCGAGGTCGGTCCCGATTACCAGCGGCCCTCCCCAGGCCCCCAGCCCGCCCAATGGAAGGCCGGATCGCCCTGGAAAGAAGGCCAGCCAAGGGACGCGGAGATCAAACAGAATTTCTGGGAAATCTTTGACGACCCCGTCCTGACCGCGCTGGAACTGGAGGCCACGACGAACAGCCCGGACGTTCGCGCCGCCTTCGAGCGCGTGGAAGAGTCCCGCGCCGTCGCGCGCATCTCCAACGCGGACCTGCTCCCCAGCCTGAGCCTGGACCCCAACGGCAACCGCACCCGCTACTCCCCCAGCCGGACCGCGCAGCCGGGATCGCTCGTGTTGGGCTACACCGGCGACGACTTTGTGCTCCCCCTGGATTTGAGCTATGAGGTTGATTTGTGGGGGCGCGTCCGGCGCTCCTTCCGGGCCGCGCGCGAGCAGGCCCAGGCCAGCGCCGCCGCCTACCAGAATGTGCTGCTTTCCCTCCAAGCGGACGTGGCGGAGACGTATTTCATGATCCGATCCATTGATCTGGACCGGCAGGTGGTGGGGGAGACCATTGATTTGCGCAAAAAAAATCTCGCCCTCGTGGAGTCGCTCCACCAAGGCGGCGCAGACAGCGCATTGGACGTGGGGCAGGCGCAGACGGAACTCTCCTCGGCGGAGGCGGATTTGGTGGGGCTGGAGTTGCAGCGCGCGCAACTGGAAAACGCGCTGGCCGTCCTATGCGGCCAAACCTCGTCCAGTTTTGCGCTGGAGGAGACGCATCGCATTTATCAGCCTCCCATCATCCCCATCGGCCTGCCCGCCGACTTGCTGGAAAGGCGGCCCGACGTGGCGGAGGCGGAACGCTCCATGGCCGCGGCCAGCGAGGGCATTGGCGTCGCCAAGGCGGCGTATTTTCCCTCCATCCATCTCACCGGTTCCGCCGGGACGGAAAGCGTGGAGTTGAAGGACATTTTCAATTGGGAGAACCGCGCCTGGAGCATCGGCCCCAACATCAGCCTGCCTTTGTTCGAGGGGGGCCGCAACCGCGCCGGGGTGGAGCGCGCCGAGGCGGCTTACCAGGAGGCCGTGGCGCAATACCGCTCGCAGGTCCTGGTCGCGTTCCACGAGGTGGAGGACGGCTTGGCGGGCTTGCGCCTGCTCAAGGAGCAATTTGACGCGCAATCCCGCGCGGTGGACGCGGCCAAGCAGGTGTCCGATCTGTCCCGCGAGCGCTACAAGGAGGGGCTGGCCAGTTATTTTGAAGTGGTGCTGGCGGACCGCACCTGGCTGGAAAACGAGATTCTGGCCTACCAACTGAACGGTCGTCGCATGGTGACGACCATCCTCCTGGTCAAGGCCCTGGGCGGCGGCTGGAGAGCCGACAACCCCCTGATGACCAACAGCGTCGCGCCGATTCAACAAACAAAGTAGGCCTGGAAGCGATTCGTGCGCGGGCAGCCAGAGTGAGGGCCAGCAGAAGACCACGGATTTCAGAGCGTGTTTTGAAAATCTCATTTCTTTAACGCCCCGGCTCGGCAGGAGCCTCGCCCTGCCACACACGTCTCGGTAGGGCGAGGCTCCTGCCGAGCCATCTGTCGGCGGCCGCTTAATAAACGCATTTTTAAAACACGCTCTCACTGATGACACGGATGAAGACGGAACGGAAGGGGGACTGCTTTCGGTTGCGGCATTCCACTGGTTATGCCGATGAACCTCATAATCCCTTCACTGGCTACCGCGATGCTTTGCGGGTCATACGCTCCCGCATAAACGCTTGCAGCCCAATCGGTTGCACCTAATATGGGACAAAACTATAGTCTGGCCCCCTTGACTGAGCAAAACTGTCCACATTTTCCGCTTGCTCTTCCGGAGGCCCTGAGGGACAATCAAATATATGCCGAACCCAACTCAGCACCAAGTGGAAGCCGCCTGGCGGCTCACCGTGGAATCCTGCCCCGTCTGCCAGGGCCTAATCACGGTCCGGCTCAACAACAACCCAAAAGTCTCAACCTGTTTCCCAAGAAAAAGGTCTCATAATTGAGTTTGCACAACATCACGACATGAACGCATCAGCGCATCTGGTCATCTTGGCGGTGACTCTGCTTGCGGGGAGTTGCTGCCCTGCAAGCAGTGAGCAAATTGAGGTTCGGCTCAACAAGCAGCCAATTGAGATAACGATTGCCAACGACGGAGCCACTTCAAATGTTATTGAGAGGCTTATCACGAAGCAGTTGCAGCGCAATTTGGTCAATCTAGCCGTCGCGCAGTCAAATGCATCCGTTTCCGACCAAGTCCTTTCCCAATGCATGGATTTATATGTTGCCAGTGTCTTGAATGACCCCACAAACTTCGTAGATGACATTGTTGCAAAGTCCTCTGTCATCATCGCTTCGCTGAGACGGGTCGTTGTTGATCATGAGGATAGGAACAGCGTGTTTGATAAGTATTTGAGCGGGGTTATTTCCGCATCGGATTGGGAAGCATACTTGAAGTCGAATGACACTGTGGAGAAAATAACCAAAATGGAAAGTCTTGTTCCACATTCAGTAGCCGACCTTAAGAAGTTCTCAGAGAGCAGCGTGAGGGTGGAAATTGAAGAGTGGCTATTATTTCGCAAAGTCACTAGGGATGTCAAGGAGGTGGTTCCCACGGCAGATGAAATCCAAGCGCTGTATATTCAGAGCTATCCTACGGGGATTCCCACATTTGCCGCAGTGGAAAAGCAGATCAAGGCGGATGCGGCAAATCGACTGAAGCTCATCGAGTTTAACAAGTGGTGGCGTGAATTCGTCGCAAAATGCGAAATTGAGATCCCGGCTCGATTCGAGCATGCAAGAGTGTTATTGATGGATCCGCCTCATCCTCCTTTACTATCTGAACCGATCGCTCAAGTTCTGAAGAACCTCCTGGACATCGACGAGGTCAAACAATAGTTTTGATTCCGCTCGAAGGGTCGAAGGTCGAAAATCAAAGGGGTCAAACTATAGTCTTGGAACATGAAGGCGACATTGCCGGATACGCTCCTTGGGAATGTATGGCGCTTTGAATTTGCGCGGGTCGTTCAAGGTCGGTTCACGCTTCGGATCAGCTCCACAAGTTTTTCCAAATCTTCGCGCGAGGGTTTCTGGCCGGAGATCGCGCGGAAGAAGACGGGCAGTTGGGCCACCAGCTTTTCGTCTTTGAGGATGTAATCGGGAATGCGCCCGGAATCCACGGCGGCGTATTCGAGGATTTTGAGCCAGTTTCTCCGGGCGGGCAATCAGGCCTTGCGCAACCCGCCATTTCGCGTATAATTGCCTGAAAGCATGAGTGCGCAGGAAATCATCGAACAGATTAAATCGCTGCCTCCAATCGAACGGGCCGCGGTGGCCAAATTCGTGGTGGAACAGGACGACTCTTGGATTCCAGAGGAGTTCAAGGAAGCGATGAAGGATGCCGAAGCGGGCCGTTGCGTGGACATGGAAACAGCGTTATTTGAAACCCCGCCCCCGCGCTTGCAATGAAATATCGCTTCCGCGCGACCGAAAAGTTTTGGACGGGCTTTTACCGACTTCTCCCGCCGCAGAAGCAGTCCTGCCGCAAAGCCTGGCAGATCTTCAAGGAAAACCCGTTTGACTCCCGCTTGCGCTCCCACAAGATCCAGCGTCTTTCCGCCCGTTACGGGAGGACCATTTACGCGGTGCCAATCGAGGGCGATTTGCGTCTGCTGTTTTACCTTGAGGGCGAAACGGTCACATCTTTGATCGTCGGAACTCACGCTATATATGACGACTGAATCGTCATCCAACGTCGCGTAGTCACGCTAGTTGGACGCCGCCAGTTTCCGGAGGCGCGCGGAGACGTTCATCATGGCGCGGCCCTGGTGGTAGCACTCGGTCCACATGTCGGCCTTCACGGTGCTGGCCGGGGTGCCGTCGGCCCTCACAGTCGCCCACCAGCCGCCGTTCGTGTGGTCAACCTGGTACTTGGTGATCCAGTCCCACTGCTTGACAAACGCGTCCCAATACTGCGTCGTCTCTTTGCCCACATGCTCGTGTTGCAGGAGCAGGGCGTTGAGTTGTTCGGCCTCCACCCACCAGATTTTCTCCGTGCGCAGGCCGCCGGTGACCTCGCCCTGGGCGTTCATGGCGCCGGAGTCGTAAAGCCCGCCGAGCTGCTTGTCCCAGCCGTACTGCATGGCGTGGTCCACCAAATGGCGTGCGGCCGTCCAGGCGCGGGGATCGTCCTGGCCCAGGACCCCGGCCGCCTCCACCATCAGGTAGCCCGCCTCCACGTCGTGGCCGAAGGAGTCGGGGCTGCTGGTTCGCTGCCAGTCGGCCGTGAGAAACTGGGTGAGGTAGCCCGGCTCGGAATAAACCTTGTCGCGGCAGATTTCCAGCATCTCCTGGACGCGCGACTTGACAAGCGGATCGGGCCAGACCTGGTAGAGGCCGGTCAGGGCCTCCAGAATGTGGATGCTGGTGTTCATGGACTTCTGCCCCGCCCGCGCGCCGACCGCGTTGCCGCCGCTCATCACCGGTTTGCCGTCCGCGCCGATGTCCTCAAAGTAGCCCTTGTTGACGCCGTCGTGCGCGTGCTCCTCAAGCCAAAGGAATGCCTTCTTGGCAAGCTCCAGAGTCGCCTGGTCCTTGGTGGCCTGGTAGCTGGCGGCCAATGCGTAGATGCCGAAGGCGTGCCCGTACATCTGCTTGGTGGGGGAGACGGGCTGGCCGTCGGCGCCGACCTGCCAGTAAAAACCGCCGTTCTGCTTGTCCCACAATTTGTCCGCCAGGCACGCCGCGCCGCGCCGGGTCATGGCCAGGTACAGGTTGGCCTTGGCGGGGAGGAGGCGCGCGGCCTCCGCGCTGGTCCAAGTGAGGCGGCCTTGATAGACGATGCTCTTGTTGCCGCCGGGCCGACTGGTCCAGTCCAGCGCATAATTCTCGTGAAACCCGCCTCCCTGCTCGTCCACCGTGGCGGGGAAGAACTTGTCAAGTATCTCCTTCCGCAGGTTGGCGTCCACCTCGTCGGCGATGCGAAGGTAGCTTTCCTTCACAGGGCGGGTGGGGGCGGGGGCGTCGGCCGCCGGACAATCGGCGGCGCACAAGAACAGAACGGCCGCCAGGGCGGCTATTCGAGGGTTGCTGATTCCCGGCTTCCAATTTGCGGTTTGAATTCTCATAAAGCGTTGATTCTCCATTCACGGCTTGGCGCTGGTCAGGGTGACGAAGCTCTGGTAGTCCAGCGTGAATTGGGCCGCGCCAGCGGTCACAGGAACCGGATCCAGCGCCTGCATGTTGCGCGTCGCGTCCGTGATCGTCGGGTAAAGCCGCGTCAGCGACGCCGGCAGGCCCGTGAGCGTGACGGCGCGGGTGGTGCCGATGTTGACAAGGTGGATCGCGTAGCCGTGCGCGGCGTCGCCATACGCCGCGGCGGTCACGCGCGGGCGGTCGCTGGCGATGCCCAGCGAAGGCGCTTCGGGCGGAGTCAGGTTCAACTGCTTGAGGTTGAAGAATCGCTGCGTCGGCTGCAATGGCTGCCCGTTGCGGCCGCCGGAAAGGATCGAATAGTCATCCGTGAGCTGCCAGTGCAGGATGGAAACGGGCTGCGAGAGCGCCAGGCATCGCATGTAAAGGTTGATTTCATCCAGGGCGTACCACGGCTCCAGGAACAGGAAGCGGTAACGATAGCTGGCCGGGTCGGTGCCGCCCTCGGCCACGAGCAGCGGCAGCTTGAACCGCTGGGCGACCTGGCCCCACTTTGCGATCACCGCATCGCCGCCGCCGGTCCAGCAATGGTAGGAAACCGCGCCGACATACTTCATGGCATCGGGATCTGCGACCGCGACATCAATGAAGTTGGCCGGGCGGGCGGTGGGGTTGCCGGTGTCCCCCAGGAGCATCTTGGTGGCCAGCCCCTCGGCCTCGAAGGCCGCGCCGAGTCCTTTGATGACGGAGTCCACCTCTTCGGGCGAGAGCTTGACGTTGATGCCCTGGTCCGCCTCATTGAACGAAAAAAGCAGCGGCTCGGCGCCATAATTCTTTTTCATATACGAAAGGTAGGAGGTGATGCCCTTGTACATCGCGGGCCATTTTTCCGGGGCGACTTTGCCGCCGCGGCCGCCGTTGGTCTCGGCGGCCCAACCGGGCAGCGACCAATCGCTGATGATCATCGGGATCTTCTTCTGGGCGAGCGTCCGCGCCATCTCCATCGCCTGTCGGACTTTGTCGGGCGGGGGTCCGGCGGCGGGATCGGCCGTCTCGCTGGTCTGCCACGAACTCAACGGCATTTCCAGCCGCGCCCAGGCGAGGCGGAGGTTTGCCAGGTTGTAGGCGATGGTGGCGGCGTCGGCCTGGCTCTGAAGGCGGAAGTTGCCGCCGACGCCGAGGAATGCCGGCCCGGGCCGCCCGGGATTCACCGTAAGCTTGACAGGAGTGGTGTCCACGTCGCAGGACGCCTTGAGCGTGAAGGCGGCATGGTAGGGCGCGCCGGGTTCGAGGTTGCCCGTGCCGATGGGGATCAGCAGGCTGTAATTGGCCGCGCCACCACCGCCTCCGCCGCCGCGGCCGCCGCGCCCGAAGCCGGGGGATTGTTGGAGCACGATGTGGGTGGGGCTGGCAAAGGAGAATTCGACCGAGCGATTGGCCGCGCCGGTGATGCGGATGGATTTGACGGTGGCGACCGCATGGCGGGTGCTGCCGGACGGCAGGCTGGAGAGGGACAGCTTGGTGAAGGGGGCATCGACGGCGGAGGGGACCATCTCAGCGCTACCACTGGCAAAACTCGCGCCCGCCATGGTAAACCAATAATAGATGCCTTCAAGCGGGGTGTTGGTGGTTGCGGAGGCTTGGATGTCGAAGATGGTCGTGTCAGTCGCGGTGTCATCGGCTTGCACCCGAAGGCTCACACCTGGCGCGCCACCGCCACCTCCACCCGGCGCGGCGCCCCGTCCCGCTCCGCCCGCCGCTCCTGACGCGCCGAAGGCGAGGTTTCCTGTAAAGACAATTCGCGAGCCGGTCCGCCCGGTGGATTGCAACTGGGCCTGGGCGGTTTGCGAACCGTAGGGAGAGGTCATCCGGATGCTGCTGGTGAGTTCGATCTGCTCGCCCTTGTAGCGAAAGCACCGCAGATCGCCTGTTTGCCCCCATTCGGTTTCAGCCCGTGCGCTCGAACCGCACAGCACGGATGCGGCCAGCAGACTTGGAAGAAACAATCTTTTCATACGTGGATCAGGCTTCATGCTGCCAGAGGTCGCCGTCTGGTCAAGAGCCAAGTTCCGCGTAGCGGAAACGCCCTCGATCTCGCGCATCCCCGCGCGGTGGGCGGCGCGGAGAATCAGGTTTTCGGCGGCGGGGGTGAGGCGGCGGGTGGCGTCCGCGCTCCTTTCATCGGCCCAGCCGTGGAGCGTGTCAGGTCTGGCCGGGAAGCCGGGGGTCGCAGCCGGCCTTCCTTGAGGGCCAAGGCGTCCTGCTCCCGCCAACGCAGCATCCGTTCGGTGTGCTGCTGATTCGTTTCTTGTGGATTTGGCCCGTTCATACCGTCTTTTTTAGGATAATGGGTCAATGCGGTCGAGGATTTTTCCTCCCTCATCGCGGACGATCCATTCGCCCTCATCGTCGGTTTTCGCAAAGGCATTCGGCGGCTTGACCGGAGGGCGGGGTGGCAAGGAGGATGCCCTTTTAGTTCTGCGTCCCTCCGTGTGTTCCGCGGGCCAAGGTCTTTTCTTGTTCCCTTGCTCGTTGCGCACAGCGGGATGAATCATCGCGCGAATGCGTCAGCGGGGTGCAGGTTTCATTTCTGATTTCGGCTTTGGCCATTTGGGCCATTTTCCCCGTCGTTTGGCAGCTTTTTGCGCCTTTTCCCAAAACTATTTTTGCGTCCAGGTTTTTGGAAACTCACATTATTCACGCAAACCCTTCCACCCCAGCCACTTCCGCAAAAAACAAAAAAACGAGTTGCTTCCCACCGTGGGAAGGAACTTTTTCAAAAGTGTGATCTAATCAAACTAAAAACTCAAAAATGAGGATATGAACGATGAAATCCCCGCCCCAAACGCCCAGCCCTTGCCGCGCTGTCTTGTCGCGCCATCGCGGTCTGCGCGAAGGCGGGCCAAGCGGACAATCCGACCAAATTCAACCGAATTCAAGCAAATTAAACCACAGAAATTTATAAAATCTAACACCACAACATTATGAACTCGTCCATCGGTAAAATCTCACGCCTCCCCCATCACATCCGGGAAACTGTCCACGCGCGTTTGCGCGACGGGGAACAAGGCAGGCAAATCGTCGCCTGGCTCAACTCCCTTCCCGAAGTCCAACAAGTGCTCGCCGCCTCCTTTGGCGGCCGGCCGATTACCCAATCCAACCTTTCCGAATGGAAAAAGCGCTCCCACCGCGACTGGCTGCTCCACCAGGATGCGATGGCCAATTTGCCAGGCCTTGTGGCGCAATCGCGCGAACTCTCCCAAGCCGGCCAGGGCCGGATCACAGACCATCTGGTCACCGTCCTGGCAGGTCATTATGCCGTCGCCACTCTAATGATGCGGGGCGACACCGACGCGGCTCGGAAATGGAAGCGCTTGCGCGCGCTTTGTCAGGATGTCTCGGCGCTGCGCCGTGGCGATCAGGCCGCCGAACGCATGCGCCTTCAGCGTCTGGAGATGACCCTCAAACTGCCAAAAATCACCCTGCCAAAGCTCAGCAGCCTTCCCCCCAAATAAGATGAGGCATTTTTCCCCATCTCGCCGCTTGCCCCAAGTTCCTCGCATTTTGGTATTGCGTCAGTCTTGGCTGGTAGGGCGCGCACTCCGTGCGCGCCGCGGCGGGCGGAGGACTGCACGCCCCACCTTTTCCCCTTCCGTCAATGACGCATTACGCATTTTGAGCTTTTGCCTCTTCCCCTTCCGGCCTACACTGGCGGGGATGACGCCGATCCTTGCATTGGCGGCGCTACTCGCTTTTTCCGCCGCCAGCTTCTTTTTCGCCCTGGCGGAAACGTCCCTCTTTTCCCTGGGCAAATGGCAGGTCCGCCAGTTGGAGGAACGCTCGCCGCGCGTCGGCAAAATCATCAGCCAACTCCTCTCCACCCCGCAGGATTTGCTGGCCACCCTCGTCCTGGGCAATAGCTTCGCCAACGCCGGCATCGTCGCCGTCATGCTCTGGGTCGTCATCCACCGCGATTGGCCGATGGGATGGGTCATGTTCGGCCTGCTCTGGGTCGTCCTCTTCGGCGGCGAGGTCGCCCCCAAGACGCTCGCCGTGCGCGCCCCGGAGCTTTGGTCGCTGCGCGTGGCGCGGCCCATGTTGTTC
Organism: Verrucomicrobiota bacterium; assembly: GCA_050015895.1. Classification (GTDB taxonomy): domain Bacteria; phylum Verrucomicrobiota; class Verrucomicrobiia; order Limisphaerales; family Palsa-1400; genus JBEKOF01. The sequence continues at coordinate 5,650 of JBEKAN010000033.1, read as the reverse complement.
CTCCAAAACCGCAGCCGCCCCCTGCGCCGCGTCGCCCAATACTTGACAAACGCCGCCCTCGCCGCATTTTCCCCCGCCTCCCTGGCCCCCCCGGCGGGACTCTCCGACGCCGAGTACCAGGAGCTGCTGGAGACCGCCTGCCAGCAGGGCGCCCTGGCGGCGGGCGAGAAGGAGATCATCCTGCAAATCATCAGCCTGGACCGCCGCCAGGCCCGCGACGTCATGCGCGGCCGCTCGGTTATGGTTTCCATTCCCGACGACCTTTCCGTGGACGAAATGGTCGCCGTCGCCCGCCGCGCCAAGCACCGCCGCCTGCCCGTCTATGATGAGACCCCCGACACCATCGTGGGTGTGCTCAACACCCAGGCGCTCTTGCTGGACCCGCGCCAGGATCTTGACGACGTCTTCGAGTTTCCCTCCTTCGTCCCCGAGAGCATGAATCTCCTCCAACTGTTGAAAAGTTTGCAGCGCCAGGGCCGCGGCCTCGCCATTGTCCTGGATGAATTTGGCGGCACCGCGGGCATCGTCACCATTGAGGACATCCTGGCCGAAGTCCTGGGCGAGCTGCGCCGCGAGCACGAGCCGGAGCGGGCGGTGCTCGAGAGCGCCGGCCCCGGTTGCTGGCGCGTGGGCGGGACCGTGCGGCTGGACAATTTCCGCCGCGAATATCCGCCGCTGGGCGAGGTCCCCGGCGTCGAAACCATGGCCGGCCTGGCCCTGCGCCAGTTTCAGGTCGTGCCCCTGCCCGGCGAGTCGGTCGTCACAGGCGGGTTGCGCCTGACCGTGCGGGCGGCCGACGAGCGTCGCATCCGCGAGTTGTTCGTCGAAGTGGTCAAAAAGAAATAGCATGAACGCCCATCGCCATGAGTGAGATAAATTTACCGATCGCCCTGGTGCTCTTGTTCTGCGTCGCCCTTTCCTTCCTCTTTTCCGGCATGGAATCGGGCGTGCTGGCCCTCAACCATTTCCGCATCCGCCAATTGATGCGCGCCGGGGACAAGCGGGCCGGCGTCCTGCTCCGCTTCCTGGAAGACCCGGAGGATTTCCTCTGGACCATCCTGGTCGGAAACACCGTCGTCAACTTCGTCATCTTCAGCGTCGGCCTGGTGAAATTGCGCGCATTACTGCATGGCCACACCGCCCTGGGTCTCTTGGTCTTTGCCCTCGCCGTCTTTGTCTTTTACATCCTCTGCGAATTGGCGCCCAAGACCCTCTTCCAGCGCTATCCCAACCGCCTGACCCTCCTGCTGGCGCGGCCCTTCCGTCTCATTCATCGTCTCCTTTCCCCGCTGGTGGCCCTGGCGGCCTGGTTTTCCCGCGGGCTGCTCCACTGGACCGGCGGCAAGACTTTCACCGGACGGCTCTTCGGCAGCCGCGACGAACTGCGCTTTGTCATGCAGGAATCCGCCCCCAACCTGACCTCCGAGGAGAAGATCATGATCAACCGCGTGCTCGACCTCCAGAACCTCCGCGTGCGCCACGTCACCATCCCCATGGCCCTCGGCGCCAGCGTCCCCGCCTCCGCCCCCATGTCCGAGGTCCTCGCCCTTTGCCGCCAGCGCAATTTCGACCGCGTTCCTGTGCTCGACCCAAAAACCGGCCGGGTCGCCGGCATCATCAACCTGGGGTGGCTCCTTTATTCCGGCGAAGTGGACCTGGCCAAACCGGCCAGTGATTACATGGAGCCGCCGTTCTTTCTGCCGGAGGAACTCCGCCTGGAGGAGGCCCTGCGCCGGATGCAGGACACCGGGCGCAGGCTGGCCGTAGTCTTCAGCCCCGATCACGGCGAGACGGGACTCATCAGCCTGCAGGACATCCTCCGCGTCATCTTCGGGGAGGTGAATCTGTAAATGGACAGCCACGACATTGTTGCGCAGGGGTTGAGGATTCTGGCCATTCTGGCCATTGTCCTGGTGAACGGCTTTTTCGTCGCGGCGGAATTCGCCTTCGTCAAATTGCGCGACACCCAATTGGACGCCCTGATCGTCGGCGGCCACCGCCGCGCGCGCCTGGCCCGCCACATCCTCCAAAACCTGACCTCCTACCTCAGCGCCACCCAACTGGGCATCACCATTGCCAGCCTCGGTTTGGGCTGGCTCTCCGAGCCGGTCTTCACCGCCCTGCTCCAGCCCCTGCTGGATTTGTGCGGCGTGCGCTCTCCGCGGGCGCAAGGCTCCATCGCCTTTGCCGTCGGATTTTCCGTGGTCACTTTTCTGCAAATCATCCTCGGCGAACTGGGCCCCAAATGGTTCGCCATCCAGCGCGCTTTGCCCGTCTCCCTCTGGGTCGCCGCGCCCTTGCACTGGTTTTACCGCCTCTTTTATCCGGCCAACTGGGTTTTGAATCGTTGCGCCCAATGGTTGATGGGCCAGGTCGGCATCCAGGCCGGCGCCGGCTCCCTCTCCGTCCAATCCGAGGCCGAGTTGCGCCTCATGGTCGCCCAGCGCCGCTCCGGCGAGAGCCGTCTGGGCCACGACATCATTCTCAACGCCCTGGATTTGAGCCGCCGCACCGTGCGCGAAGTCATGCGGCCGCGCCTGCAGATTGTGGGATTGAGCACCGACTCCAGCCTGGCCGACTGCCTGGAACTGGCCGAGCGGACACGCTATTCCCGTCTGCCCCTTTGCGAAGGCGGCGATCTGGACAAGACCCTGGGCGTGGTCCATTTCAAGGATTTGTCCGCCCTCCGTTCCAAGCCCGGCGCCGGGGCGGATTTGCGGGGCGTGGCGCGGAAACTGATTTACGTCCCGGAAACCACCCCCCTGGAAAAACTCCTCCAACTCTTCCTCGAACGAAAACTCCACATGGCCGTCGTCGTGGACGAGTGGGGCGGCACCATCGGCCTGGTCACCCTGGAGAACATTCTCGAAGAACTGGTCGGCCAGATTCAGGATGAGTTCGACCAGGAGAAACCGCTCTGGTCGCGCCGGGACGAGAACACCTTGGAAATTGACGGGGCGCTGCCGCTCCACGATCTGGGCGATCTGGTAGGCCAGAATCTGGCCAGCGACGGCGTCACCACCACCAGCGGCTGGGTCACCCAGCGCCTGGGCGGCTTTCCCAAAGCGGGCGACGCCCTGCCGCTGGGCGCCTATGAGTTGCGCGTGGAGGAAATGGACAGCCGCCGCGTGGCCCGTCTGAAACTGACCCGTCCTCCCACGCGCGAAACCTCGTGACCCGGCCTCGTTGTCCGGGAGACGGCGTCACTTCCCGCTGTTGGGCGGGGCGGGCGGAGCGGCGGGCGGCGTGGCGGGCGTCTCGGGGGGCAGGAGGTTTTTCAACATCTGGAACGGATGCAGCATGTTATGAATGAAGATGGGATGGAAAGTCGGCGCGTCGAGCGTGCCGCCGATCTTGTACTCGAACAATTTGCTCAGCGGCGAAAAGACAAAACTGATCACCGATCCAAAAACCGGTGTGTTGCGCAGCAGCAGCGCCTCGGCCCGCGCGTCCAGATGCTTCTTCGAGTCCAACGTGCCGTGATAATTCAGGCGGAAGCCCGTGGACCGGATTTCCAGGTTGTCCGTCACCAGCAGGGCGTTGGTCACCACAAAATCCGCGCTCGCCCGATAGGCGCGGCTGTCCCCGGAACCGGGCACGATGGCGTTGAGCACCGGCGAGAAAATGCCGAAGATCTTGATGTCCCAAAGCCGGGCCTGGGAGACCAGCACCTTGCCGGTGGCGCGCCAGCTCTTCTCGTCCTCCGTGTTGCCGCCGGCGACCGACACCTCCGCGTCCAGAGCGCCTTCCACGTTGTTGGATTTTGTGCTCCAAGCCCGCATCAGCAGCGGCAACTGGATCTTCGCCAGGGAAGCGCTTCCGCGAAAATCCGTCCCCTCTTTGGTCCCGTAGTCGAAAAAGCCCCAAGCCTTCAGCGTTCCCCCGTACAAGTCCGCCGACACATTGGTCACCGCGACCCTCCTCGCGGTCCAATGGACCTGGCCGGAGACCGGGCCGGTGCTCAGGTTGCCTTGGCGCAGACTCCGGCTGTCCACCGTAAAACGCAAATCGGTCGTCAGCGGATCCCCGGGCACAAAAGACCCCGTCACACCCACGGTCGGCGGCGTGTCAAAGCGAAAGCTCCTCAGCCACCCGGGCGCCACCGGCCCGAGGACGCGCAGGACGGCTCCCGGCTCCAGTGTGCTCACGACGTTGCTGAGGGAGATTTTCCTGGCCGCGAAATCCGCCTCCACCAGCGGCGCCTCCAGCCGCCCCCCGTCCTGGAGAATCTGCCCGTCCGTGAACCGCGCCAGCAAGTTGGTGTAATCCACTGTGGCGGCCAGACGATCAATCTTCTCGCCGAGGCCCGTGAAGTTCGTCGCCGTCAATTGCGCGGTGAAGGTCGTTCTGCCGGTCTCGCCCCAGCGGCCGCTTGCCTCCGCGTGAATCTGTGGCGGCTCGGTGAAGCTCACCTCGTCCAGGAGCGATTGCCGCTCCGGCGGCAGCAGCGGGCGGACAATCCCCGGGTCCATCCCCCAGTCCGCCACAATGCGATAGTCGCCGGTCGCCTCGCTCCCGGTGTAATCCAAAAGGAGATCCCCCTCGGGCCGGACGGCGCGCAGGCGCGGCAGGTTCCAGACCTCGTTGGAATAGGTGAAAGTGGACTGCACCAGGCTGACCCGCAAATCGCGGTAGGAGACGGGGCCGGTGGAAAAACACCCGGCGATTTGCAGCGACGGCAATACGGCGCCCCACCAATCCGGCGCGGGATTGGTCCAATCCGGCAGCACCAGCCTCGCCCCGGCGGCGATCTTCGGCGGCTTGTCCCACTGAATTTGCCCCATCCAACGTCTGGCCGACGGGGTCAGGAGTTGGGAAACCTGCCCCGCGTCAAAATCCACTCCCACCGCCGCCCGGAGCTCGCGCGAGGCGACATCCAGCCCGACGCGGCCCGCGAATTCTCCCCCGTAGAGCGCGACATCCAGATTTGTCAGCTCCAGATCCGGCGCGCGCCAGCGTCCGGCGCACTGGATTCGCCCGAACGTGAGCTTGGGAATCTCCACCTGCTTCAGGTCGGCCTGCCAGTCCGCCGCCCACGGGTTGAACCCCGCCCACAGTCCCCAACTCGCGTCGGCGGCGGGGGAACCGCCTGTGGCCCGCACCGCGCAGGTGACACTGGCGGATGCCGCCGAACCCCAGAGCGTCCCAACCTGCTCGCCCCGCAGGGTTCCCGTCGCGGCCACCACCCCCCAAGGACTTGGGCGCAAGGTGGCGCTGCCATTCCAGCGCAGGCGCGCGGCCCGCAGGTCGTTGGTTGGCGCGCCCGCCAGCCAGCGGCCCTGGCAATTGTCGGCGGACAAGCTCACCACCGCGTCCAGATTGGTTCCGACGGCGCGCGAAAGATCCGCCGACAATTCCACATTCCGGGCGCTGGCCCGGGGCGTGGTCAATTCGCCCGCCGAAAGGCGGATTTTCAGAAATGGGCCGGGGCCGGGACTCATCGGGCCGGCGCCGGCCGCGGCCAGCCTCAAACCGGTGGCCCTGCCCCAGGGAGTTTGCGTGCCGCCCGCGTTCAGGGACAGCCGGGTCCACAGCGACTCGAGATCGCTCCCGTCGCCCCCCAGTCTGACCGACAACCGCGGCGGGGAAGTGAAATGAATTTTGCCCAAGACCGCCGCGAACTGCCGCAGCCCGCTCTCCTTCTCCGGCG
>JBEKAN010000032.1:0-17921 GCA_050015895.1 Verrucomicrobiota bacterium | reverse complement strand
GGCAGAAGGCCCGCCAGTCCCAAGTCAAGTTGGCCGCCTGATTATCCATCGGCGTCTGGCTAATCAGCCAGCTTATCAGGCTTCCCGGCCCGCAACAGGGGGTCTCTCCTTTACCGCTTACAATTCACTGATTCACTGACTCACTGATTGTTCTGACGGCTCCCTGACGGCAATCTGACGGCTTTCTGACGGGTCAAACCTCAAAAATCCCCAATGTTTATGGGGGTCCTGACGGGTTGACGGCTCAAAACCCCTGGAAGCCCCCCTCCCCCCCCCTCCAAAAGGCTGCTTGGCGGAGCGCTCCAGGTTGGACGTATCGGACGGATTGGCGGGCGCTTTCTGAAGTGGATTAAGATTAAGATTAGGATTAGGATCAGGATCAGGAGAGGCGGCTACGAATACTGATCACACCTGGTCCAGGGCCTGGTAGAGGTCGGCGATGAGGTCTTCGGGGTCCTCCAGGCCCAGGGCCAGGCGGACCAGGTTGTCCACCATGCCGATGGACTCGCGGTATTGCGCCGGGTAGTCGAAGAAGGACATCGTGGCCATTTGCGTGACCAGGCTTTCGGAGCCGCCGAGGCTTGGCGTGATCAAAAACAGTTCCAGCGAGTCAATGAACTTGCGCGTGGCCCGGTCGTCGCCTTTGACCAGAAAACTGATCACGCTGCCAAACCCGCTCATTTGCGCCCTGGCGATGGCGAAATCGGGATGCGATTTGAGGCCGGGATACCAGACCTTTTCCACCTTGGGATGTTTCTCCAGCGCGCGCGCCACCATCAGGCCGGCGCGGTTGTGCTGCTCCATGCGCAGGGGAAAGGTCTTCAAACCGCGTTCCAGCAGAAAGCAGCTCAACGGGCCGGCGATGGAGCCGATCATGCGCTGGAGCTTGTTGAGGTCCTCCAGCAATTTGTGGGCGCCCAGGGTCACGCCCGCCAGCAGGTCGTTGTGGCCGCCGAGATATTTGGTGGCCGAATGAATCACGATGTCCACGCCCATTTCCAGCGGGCGGATGTTGTGGGGCGTGGCCAGCGTGGCGTCAATCATCGTCAACACATGGTGGCGTTTGGCGACTTTGACGACCGCCGGGATGTCGAGCACGCGCAGGTAGGGATTGGTGGGCGACTCGGTGAAGATGATGTTGGTGGCGGGCCGGATGGCTTTCTCGATGGCGTCGGCCGTGGGCGGCACGAGCGTGTTGGCGATTCCGAATTTGGTGAGGAAGTTGGTCGCGAAATCGCGCGTCTGCCGGTAGCAATCGCTGGTGAAGATGATGTGGCCGTCGCGCTTCATGTAGGCCATGAGCGTCATGATGACGGCGCTCATGCCGGTGGAGAAGAGGATGGCGCGTTCGGCGCCCTCGACGGCGGCCAGTTTGCGCTCCGCCTCCTGTTGGGTGGGATTGCCGTAGCGTCCGTATTCCTGCTCGCGGATGATGCGCCCCTGGCCCTTGGCGGTCATGAACTCGACGACCTCCGACATGGAGTCGAAACTGAAGTTGGAGGTCTGGACGATGGGCGTGGAGACGGCGTGGTGGGCCTTGTGGCGGCGTTCCCGGCCGTGAATGGCAAGCGTGGAGGGTCCCCGATGGGGAGGGGGCGGGCGCGTGCTTCCGACCGGAGGCCGCGGAGTCGGAACAACGGATGATACGACCGGACGCCGCGGAGTCGGAACAACAGATGATACGACCGCTCGGCGGTCTGCGGCGTCCCTACCTTTTTTGGAGGAGGGTTTAGACATCGAACTCCCTCCTCTTGACCAACTCGCGCTTGAGGGCGTCCTTGACGGCGTCCAGGCGGGCGGGCAGTTCAATGGGCTGGTTGGCGTGGCGGCACGGGAAGCCGAGTTTCTTTTGGTGATATTTGACTTTCATTTCCACAAATTTCAATCCGTGCGCGGTGGAGATGACAACCACGCGCTCGGCCTTGTCAATTTTCCCCGCCTTGAGCAGCTTGATGAGAACCGCCAGCGCGACGCCGGTGTGCGGGCAGTTGAACATGCCCGTCTTGTCGCCCAGCGCCGCAGCGTCGGCGAGTTCCTCCTCGGTGGCCTGCTCCACCACGCCGTCCAGTTGCTGGAGAGCGGTGACGGCTTTGGCGTAGCTGACGGGGTTGCCGATCTGGATGGCGCTGGCCAGGGTCTTGCGGGCGCGCATCGGCTTGAAAGTGTCGAAGTGGCGGAGGTAGGCGCGATAGAGGGGATTGGCGTGTTGGGCCTGGGCGACGACAACGCGGGGCAGTTTGTCAACCAACCCCAGGTCGCGCATCATCATCAGCCCCTTGCCCAGCGCGGAGACATTGCCCAGGTTGCCGCCGGGAATGATGATCACGTCCGGCGACTCCCAGTCGAACTGCTGGACGATTTCGATGCCGACGGTCTGCTGGCCCTCGACGCGCAGGGAATTCATGGAGTTGGCCAGGTAGAGGGTCTCGTCCTTGGTGATCTCCCGCACCAGCCTCATGCAGCCGTCAAAATCGGTGTCCAGATAGAGCACCAGCGCGCCATTGGAAATGGGTTGGATGAGTTGGGCGGTGGATATTTTGCCGCGCGGCAGCAGGACGATGGACGGGATGCCCGCCGCCGCGCAATAGGTCGCCAGCGCCGCCGAGGTGTCGCCGGTGGAGGCGCAGGCGACGGCCTTGATGGGCGCGCCCTCGGAGATCATCTGCTTGACTTGCGAGACCAGCACCGTCATGCCCAGGTCCTTGAAGGAGCCGCTGTGGGTGTTGCCGCAAAGTTTGATCCAGAGGTCGTCCACGCCGACGATCTTCCCGAACCGCTCGGCCCAGAACAGGTTGGTGCCCCCCTCGTAGAGGGAGACGATGTTGTCGTCCTTGATTTCGGGAAGGACCCACTCCTTTTTGGCCCAGACGCCCGAGCCGTAGGGCCACTGGTTGGACTTGCAGCGGTCCTCGAAGAGTTTCATCCAGCCCTTGGCGTCGCGGCGCCTCAATTGCTTGAGGTCGTGGCGCACCTCCAGGAGCGAGTTGCAGCGGGTGCATTGGTACACGATGGAGTTGAGCGGATAGGTGGCTCCGCATTGCGGATTGACGCACTGAAACCAGGCTCGGTATGACATCGTTCAAATCTCCTGTGATTCTCCCGCGCCGCCCGCGCGGGCCGTCAACGGCCCCGCGCCCGGAGCCGCGCGATTTGTCAAGGGAGGGAGGATAGCCAGACCATCTTTTGAAGGGAAGAGAAAAAAGAATTCTGGCGAGGATCGGGTTTGGTGTGTTGGCGTTGCAGCTCCGGTTAATCGCTTGAATTCTGAATTCTCTTGTGGCATTTTGCTTTTAGCAATGAGCTTGGCTGAATTAAAGAGCAATGTCATGGCGTTGCCAGAGAGCGAGCGCCACGATCTCGTAGTGTGGTTGAACCGCTTGGAACAGGATTACGGAGACATCCCCGGCGAAGCTCTGGCCGAACTGGCCGCCGAAGTCTGGGATCAGGACGAACGCCATGCCCCTCCCACGCATCCAGCGCGGTGAACTTTGCGACGATTAGAAGCCATTAATCACCGTCTTGGTGCTGATGTCGCGTTCGGAGACGCCCGCCTCTATTGTGAAAGTGTTTCCGGCGTCCACCGTCCAGTCCTTGCCGGCGGGACTCCAGTAGGCAAAGGACTCGCGGGGCAGAGTGATTGCGATGTTCCTGGATTCGCCGGGCGCGAGCGCGACCTTGCTGAAGGCCTTGAGTTCGCGCAGGGGCCGCGGCACGGGGCAGCGATCCTCGCCCACATAAACTTGCACCACCTCCGCGCCGGCCCGCCCGCCCGTGTTTTTGACGTCCAGCGAGACTTTCACATCGGTCCCGGCCTTCTCAACCTTCATGTTAGAGAGTTGGAAGGTGGTGTAGCTCAAGCCGAATCCAAACGGAAACATCGGGTCCTTGCCGGCCTTGTCGTAGCCGCGGTAGCCGTAGAACAAGCCCTCCGTGTACGGCTCGACCGGGCCTGAGGTCCCGCTCTGTTTGTAGCCGGGATAATAAGCGAAAGCCGGGTTGTCCTCGAATTTCTTGTCGAACGTGGAGCAAAGATGGCCGCTTGGATTCACATCGCCAAAGAGCACTTTTCCGATGGCAACGCCCCCTTCCTGCCCCAGATACCAGGCCTGGAGAATGGCCGCCGCGCCGCCTTCCCAGGCGCTCATGCCCACCCCCGCCCCACTGTTGTTGATGACAATGACATGGCGGTTGATTTTGGAGGCGGAGTTGATGAGAAATTGCTGAAGATCGGGCAGCTCGAACGGGCGATCGCGGCCCTCGCTCTCCACGTTGCGATTCAAGCCCACACAAACGACGACGGCGTCCGCGTCCCGGGCCGCCGCAAGATCGGGAATCACCTGAGGGACGAACGCGACTCTAACCAACCGTCCGCCCCCGGCCCCGCCACGTCCGCCCCGACCGCCGCCGCGCCCGCCCCGGGCGGCCGGAGGATTGGCCACCGCGCGCGCCTGGATGCTGACCGGCGCGGGCTTGTTGCCCTGAAGATGGATGATCGAGCCGGGCGTGTTGGTGCGGCCGTCAATGGTGATGACGGGGTTGCCGTCGGCGACAATCAGCCAGTCGCTGTCCGCTGGCGGCATCAGGACGCCGCTCCAAGTAAACGTGGCGTCGCGGTTGGTCGGGACTCCAAAAGGCAACTTCCCCGGCTGCCAGGTGAGGTTGACGGCGGTTTGCACGGTGGGCGGAATTTGCACCGGCGGGCCGTCGCCCGTCACCTCCACGTCAAGCGTCAGGCCGGGCTGGCCACCGGCTGAAGTCCGGGCGCTGGCCAGGGAAGCGAAGGCCGAGTCGCCGGCCGGTTCCGGCATGGGAAGGTAGATGACTTTGACGTTGGCGCCGGCGCTCCGGGTGATGCCCTCCAGGTAATTGGCTTCCAAGTAGCGCGAAGGGAATGTGTCCACCGCCCCGCTGCCGCCGCCGCCGATGTTGATGGGCATCGCGCCCGCCGGCGCGGAGGCGTTCGGCCCGACGACCACAATCGTCTTCACTTTGGAGCGATCCAGCGGGAGTGTCTCGCGGTCATTTTTCAGGAGCACAATCGCGTTCTCCGCCACCGCGAGCGCGGTCTTCGCCGAGTCGGGCGAGTCCAGAGGCAGGGCCGGGTTCTTTTGCTGCCAGCCGGCGTCCAGCCAGCCCTGCGCGGCGGCGGTGCGAAGAATGCGATGCGCGGCGCGGTTGATGTTGGTTTCGGTGACCGTCCCAGCGGCCATCGCCGTCTGGATGTTCTCAAGGGAGAGATGCCCGGTGTACGGCATTTCGAGGTCCAGGCCGCGCGCAACATCGGTGGTGGCGTGGGAGGCGCCCCAATCGGACATGACCAGCCCCTTGAAACCCCACTGGTTTTTGAGGACCTGGTTGAGCAGCCAGTCGTTGGCGCTGGCGAAGAAGCCGTTGAGCTGGTTGTAGGAGCACATCACGGCGACGATGCCGCCTTCAGTGGCGGCCTTCTTGAAGGCGGGGAGATAGATCTCGTGCATCACGCGTTCATCCACTTGTGCGTCCACGCTGTTGCGGTATTCCTCCTGGTTGTTGCCGGCGAAGTGTTTGATGGTGGGCACCGAGCCTTGGGCGCTGCACGCCTTGACCCAGTTCACCGCGATGATCGAAGCCAGACAAGGGTCCTCTCCAAAATACTCGAAGTTGCGGCCGTTGACCGGCACACGGCAGATGTTCAGACCGGGGCCGAGTTGAAAATGCGTTCCGCGCGCGCGGTCTTCCAGTCCCACCGCTTTGCCGTAGGCGGCGGCCATCTCCGGATCCCAAGTCGCGGCCAGCGCCACCCCGGCGGGGAAGGCGCAGGCGCCGCGGGGCGGGGGGTTGCCCGGCGCGTTGCGCACGCCGTTGGGCCCGTCGGACATGGTGAAGAGCGGAATGCCCAGCCGCTCGATGGCGTGGGTCGTGAAGCCCGCGCCGCCGATGAGCGAGACTTTTTCCGCCAGGGTCATTTCGGCCACCAATTGATCCGCCCTTTCATCGGGTGTGCCTTTTGTGTCCTGCGCCTTGACGACCGGGGTTTGGGCGGGCGCGCCGCCCTGGGCCTGGATTCGTGTCTCGCCGGCGAGCAGGACGAGCAATGACAAACTGCCGAAGAAAGTCCGTTTCATAATTTGGTCTGATACAAGTTAAGGTTGTGAGAGACAATACAGATGATGCGCCGTGCGCAGGAACAGGTCCTTCCCCGTCAGCGCCAGCGAGGCGTCGGAGCGCTCGTCGGCCAATTGGTTGACCGCCAGCACGTCGGGCTTGGGTCCTTTTTTGAGCACGACGCACGCGGCGTCCCGGCCCAGGATGTAAACCCGGTCCCCCGCCGACACCGGCGAGGCATAAACCCCGTGAATCCCCTCCAGCCGCTCATGCTCGAACCAAGCCTGTCCGGTTGCGGCGTCGAAGCAGGAGACAATCGCGTCCAAGTTGGAAATGAGGTACAGAAGATGATCGGTCAACAAGGGCGACGGCACGTACGGGGTGTTCTTGTTGTGGCTCCAGACAATGGCGTCGGTGCCCGTCAGATCCCCCTCCCGGTCCAGGCGGATGGCCTGCAACGCGTTGCCCCGGAAGCCGCTGGTCAGATACACCACCCCGTCCGCCGCCACCGGGCTGGGAATGGCGTTTTGCGTTTGTCCGGCGCAGGACCAAATCTCCCTGCCGGTGGCCAAATCGTACGCGCGCACTTTCTTGGTGACGTTGACGATGACTTGCCGCCGGCCGTCGCGTTCGACGATCAGCGGTGTGGACCAACCCATGCCCTCATCGCGCGGCGCGCGCCAGAGTTCCCGGCCGGTGGCCGCGTCGAGCGCGGCGATGAAATTGGTCCCGACCTCCTGGTCCCAATTGACGACCACGGTGCCGCCCCAAAGGGCCGGAGAGGCGCCCTCGCCAAACGCCAGCCGGGTCTTCATCTTGCCGAAGTCCTTTTCCCACTTCAAATTCCCCTCGAAGTCGTAACAGTGCAGCCCGCGCGAGCCAAAGAAGGCCAGCAGCAGTTTGCCGTCGGTGACCGGCGAGGCGGAGGCGTAAGTGTTGTTCTCTTGACGCCCCTCGTGCGGGGCCTCCTGCCGCGCGACGCGCCGCCAGAGGACTTTGCCGCTGGCGCGGTCCAGGCAGAGGACGACAAATTGGTAGATGTTCGTCGGCGCCAGCAGAGTGCCGTTCGAGGCGTCGTTGGTGGCGGGCGCGGTGGCGGTTCCGGTCGGAATGGCTGTCAGCAGAAAAACGCGGTCGCCCCAGACGATGGGCGTGGAATCGCCCTCCCCGGGGATCGCGGTTTTCCACTTGACGTTGTTGGTTTCGCTCCAGGTCAGCGGCGGTTCGGCGCGGGGCGCCTCGCCCGTCGCGAGCGGCCCCCGCCATTGCGGCCAAAACAGTTCCGCGGCCGCGTCCGGCGGGGCGGCGGCGCGGGCCGCCAGGCAACCCGCCAGCGCCACCGGCAAGAAGAGGGAATGCCAGCAAGTCGTGAGAAACCGGCGGACGGGCTTGGCGGCGTTCATAGTGCGGATAACATTTCTATTGTCGCCCCACCGATGCCCCAAAATCCGTCCGCCGACAAGCCAATTCGCCCGCGACGAGGATGCTGGCGGATGTGATGGGGGAGCCTTGCACCCTACCGGCAGGCGCTTGACGCGGCATTTACGCGGCGTATCCTTGCCTTATCAACCCATCGCCGCCAGAAACTCCGCGAACTTCCCGGCTTTTCCAACGCCGCTGGCTGCGAAAGCCTCTGTTCTGGCTTGGCGTGTTTGTCGCGCTGGTGGGGATTTTTTACACGGAGGAGGATTGGCGCGGGCGAAGAGATTGGAACCGTTACCGGCAGGAAATGGAGGCGCGCGGCGGGTCTCTTGATTTTCGGGACTATATTCCAAAACCGGTTCCCGCTGAGGAGAATTTTGCCGAGGCGCCCATCATCAAATCCTGGTTTTTGAACAACGGGAGCGGCATTCTGAACAACGATCTCTACACCCGCGCCACCTTCATTATTTCGACAACCAACATCGCGGACAAGGGCCATCGGCATTTTGTGGACCTGGTGGCGTGGCAAATGGCCTTTGTCGCGCTCCAAAGCGCTCCTTTGAACCGCGAACAGTACTTTGAGACGGACCAAGCCAGCCTCGCCGCCAGGGCGGCGGCGGCCCCGGCCGTTCTGGAAGGGATGAAACCGGACGATGCGGATTTTGCTGCGATTCGCCTGGCCAGCGCCCGGACTAATTCGCGGTTTCCACTCCAATATGACTTGCAAGATCAGTCGCAACTTCGCTTGCCACACCTGGCCACAATCAAACAAGTTTGCCAGCACCTGACCCTGCAGGCGTGCGCGGAACTGGCGGCGGGGCAGACGGACAAGGCCCTGGCCGATGAGAAGCTGATGCTTTATCTGGCCGACTCCATCAAGTCGGAACCATTCTTGCTCTCCTATCTGTTGCGGTTGTCTTTTTTTCAGATGGCGATCCAACCGGTTTGGGAGGGCCTGGCGGAGCGCCGTTGGACGGAATCGCAATTGCAAGAACTCGAGCAGTCGTTCCAACACTATGAATTCCCCGCCGACTTCGATCAATCCCTGAAGGGAGAGAAAACTTACGGAATTCATGAGTTGGCCCAAATCAGGAAGAGGGGACTTGCCACGATGGATTCTTATACTGGCGCAAGACTGGATTTCAGCACTTACTCGGATTTCAAGGACTCTGTCAAAACGGTGCTGCAGAGAGACTTTCTTAATCTCATCGGTCGAATTGCGCCGGCAGGATGGTATGATTTGGAGCGGCTGAATTATTGCGCCATTTTTGAAGCGCAAATGAAAGGCGTCATGGATGTGGCCGCGAAAGTCATTTCACCTTCCATTTGTGAATCCAATGCCAGCAACATGAGCCCACAACTACCTGAGCTATTTGAGAAGCCCGCGGGATCTGGGCTCGGATATTTCCTTCACCACCGGCTCATAGCTTCGGAGCTGGAGCCGCATCTTGAGAGGCTTTACGTCAAAGCCGCCATAGCGCAGATCACGGCCGATCAGGCCGCGCTTGCCTGCGCGTTGGAGCGATACCGGCTGGCCAGCGGACAATTCCCCGAAACACTGGAGGCGCTGACGCCGCGGTTCATCTCCCGACTGCCCAACGACGTGATCGGCGGGCAACCCTACAAATATCGCCGCACGGAGGACGGCCAATTTGTTCTTTACTCCGTCGGCTGGAATGAGAAGGACGACGGCGGGGTGCCGGGCAAGAAATTGTTCGATGAGACGGAAGGCGACTGGGTGTGGGATTACCCCGCCCAGCAATAGTGTTCTTTGGGGAGGGCGAGACTCTTCGCCCCAGCGGGGCGAGTGGCGCCCTACAGTCCACGCTGCGCGGCGTGAGGGAATTGGGAGATCGCGTGTTGGTGGCGATAATATGCAACCGTTCGCGGCGGGCAAGAACCGAGGGTGACATTAAATTGGGCTTGACCCACTCGCGGTCGTCTCGGAGCATGGGGCGAACATGAATATGCCGGAAACCAGACGTGTCAACGCGCGCATCGAGGGAGCGCGCGGTGTTTCGAGGATTGCTTTGATTGGGTTTGCCTGTTTGGCGGTTGTTTGCGCGGGCTGCCAGACCGCCCCACCCGGGCCGCGGACATTTGTGGGGGTTCACGGAAGGCTCAGCGTCAAAGGCAACCAGATCGTGGACAAGAACGGCATTCCCACCACGCTGCATGGAATGTCCCTGTACTGCTGGGCCCAGCAGGGGTGGCAATTTTTCAACCCCAGCGCCATCAACCATTTTGCCCAAGACTGGAAATGCACCGTGATTCGAATCGCCATCCGGCCCGGGGACTACAAGCAGAATCCCACCAAAGAAATCAACAAGGTCAAGACCGTGATGGATGCGTGCATTTCCAATGGGATTTACGGGATCATAGACTGGCATTCGATGCAGGGCGCTCAAAACGATGTCGCCTCCTCCCAGGCATTTTTCTCGACCCTGGCCGCCGCCTACGGAAAGACGCCCAATATCATGTACGAACCGTGGAACGAACCGGAGCAGGAGCCGTGGACGGTTATCAAGGCCTATCACGAGGCGATCATCAAGACGATCCGCGCCATTGACCCGGAGAGCATCATCATCTGCGGCAGCCGGCACTGGGACCAGGAATGCGCCGAGGCGTCCCAGAATCCCATCACCATTTCAAAGAACATCGCCTATTCAATTCACTTTTACGCCGCGTCCCACCGCCAGTCCCTGCGGAACAACGGGGCGCAGGCGCTGAAAAACGGGGTCGCCCTTTTTTCCACCGAATACGGCGCCAGCACCTCCTCTGGCGGCGGGACTTTTGATCCCGCGGAAACCAAATTATGGTGGACCTGGCTGGATGCCAATAATGTCGGTTGCGCCAACTGGTCGGCCGCGGCCCTGGGAGAAACCTCCGCCGCGTTTCAACCCGGCCCCGGCACCAGCGCCACCGGCCCCTGGACAGACGCCATGCTCAAACCATCGGGGCTTTTGGTCAGGGATTATATCATCAGCAAATACATCCCCCCGCAGCCTTGATGAAGTGGCGGTGGGGCACCGCAGGCCGCGCGATTGACCAATTGCCTCCCACGATGAAGTTGGGAGGGGGGTGGTAGTCTTCGCCCCGCTGGGGCGCATGGCTCTGATGCCGGCAATGGCTCGACATTGCAGGTTGGGCGTTTTTGATTTATGCCAGCTGGAACTGATTGCCCTTTGTGTCACAGAGACATTGGAGTTCTGAGCGTTTTTTTGGCCCGCACTCCAAGCAGGATTCGTTGTCCTCATTGCAAGACTCGTTTGCGCTATCTTGGCATTCGTCGCTTGCTATGGATGCTTGCACTCGTCGCCACGTTGGCGTTTTGCGGCAGTTTTGCTCTCGTTGAGTATGTTTTCCAGATTCAGGACGAAGACAGTTTCGGCCTTATTTGGGCGGGGCTTTTTTTGGGGTTCTGGGCGCTTGGCGAGCTAAGCGTGGCGATTTACTTGCGCCGCAACAAAGTTCTTGAACGCACTCCGAACGCCTGACTTCGCCGGGGAGCCGACGGTCGTGGTCGTTTCATCGCTTTTTCTGTCTCTGGGCCGTCTGGTCGGCGCAGCGTGCCGATTCTATCGAGCGATTTCAACTCATCAGTGAGACCTTGCAAAAAGAGCGTCAAATCGCTCGCGGTTCAGGCGGTCTGAAACTATCCTGGATCCATGCCTGCGATCACTTTGAAAGCGCATTTTGACGGAAAGCAGATCGTTTTGGACGAACCATTCGATCTGCCGCCCGATTCACCGCTTATGGTCACGGTCATGCCAAAGGAGGATTCCACCGAAGATGCCCAGTGGCACCGCCTCGCTGCCAGCGGCTTGGCCAGGGCCTATGGGGAGGATGAACCGGAGTATTCTGCCGCTGACGTCAAGCGATGAAGGAGGGTGAAATTGTCCTGGGATTATTTTCGGGAGCAAATTCGCGCGGCCTCCGTCTAATGGGTTATGAATGCAAAAGACTTGCTGACCATTGCGACAGCGGCCCTGGGAACCGCCACCCTGACGGTGGCGTTTTTCGCAAGCGCGCCGCTTTCCGGAGACAACGCAAACCTCCTGGCGGCGACCATCGCCACGCCCAAGCTGGCGGCCAACGGCATCGAGATGACCCTCTCAGCCGCCCAGGGCCGGGAGTTCAAGGAGGGGGACCAACCGGAGTTTGAACTCCGGGCGGTCAACACCCTCAAACAGCCGGCGCAAGTGGCGGTTTGTGTGATCGTCACCGCCACAACGCCGGGCGGATTGATGTCGCGGATCGGGCCGATGCCCTCTGTTTTGTGGCAGGATCAGGTGGATCTTGCGCTCAAGCCCAACGAAACCCGAGTGCTCAACCTCGCCACCCGAACCAAACTGCCCGCCAAAAGCTCCATTTCGGTCTCCTTGTCGCAAGTTGGCGACCCCGGGAAGGCGGGGAATCCGTCCCTGGCCCCGCTGGCGCCCAACGGGCAGCCGGGCATTGTGTCAATGCGATTTTCCACCGTTCCACGGCCGCCGACGCCGACGCCGACGCCGGCACTCGCCGACGCGACCGCCGCCAGGGTTGCGGCGACTCCAGCTCTCCGGTGAGCGGAGCGCTTTATGCTCCGCTGGCAGACACGGCTGGGCGCGGTCATCGGGGTGGTTGTGGGTTTCGCAGTCCTGGCTTTGACGAGGGGCGGCTCGAACAAGATGACGGCCTCCGGGCCGATTCTTTCCGAGTGCGACGGTCGGATGCGCGAATTGGTGGTTCAATATGAGCCGTCCGCCAAGGAGGTGGTGGCTGCGGTGTACCGCGATTTTTTGGGGGCCTTGGAGCCGGATGTGACAGTGCATGTGGTCTGTCCGGACCGTCCCGCCTTCGAGGATTTTGTCTCCCTGGCGGGGGTTGTGCGATGCCGCCTGGACCCGATTCTCACCCATCATCCCATCACCACCTGGTCGCGCGACCGCTGGGTGGCGCTCACGCCGGCCTCTCCGGCGGGCGCGACGACCCTCTGGATCCCCCGTGGGGAAAACGCCGGGGAGGTCTGGCCCGCGCGCGCGGGCGACGAGCAGGTGGGGCAGGACATCGCCGCGGCGCTGGGCGCGCCGGCAAGGGCGGTCCGCAGCGGACTTTATTTTGACGGCGGCGATTTTCTCTCCGACAGCGACAACGTGTTTGTGGCGCCGCGCGTGCTGCAACGCAATCTTCAGCATACCGTGGCATCCAGGGAGGAATTCCTGAGCCTGGTGGCCGGGGAACTCAAACGCCCCGTCATCCTTTTGGATCAGGCGCCCGACCATCACGCGGGGATGTTCATGGCCTCCATCGGCGGGCATACGATGCTGGTCGGCGATCCCAAGCTCGGAAGAAGTTTGTTGCCAGCCCAATTCCAGACGGACGACCGGGCCGGGAGCGGGGAATTCATGAGTCTGCCCGGCGGCCCGGATTTCACCGCCCCCACACAACAACTCTTCGACGCGGTGGCTGGACAGTGCGCGGCGGCAGGCTACCGGGTCGAGCGCATCCCCGTCGTGCCCGCGCGGGATGGCAGAACCTACCTGACCTATGTGAACGTGCTCCTGGACCGCGCGGGCGACCGGCGGATTGTCTATCTCCCGTATTACCTGGGCGCGGAGGCGCTCAACGCCGCCGCGCGCGCGACTTGGGAGAAACTGGGCTTCGAGGTCCGGCTGGTGGATTGCACCGCCACCTACCGCCATTTCGGTTGTCTCCACTGCCTGGTCAACGTGTTGAGGCGCTCCTGACCCGCCGCAATTCCGTTTGCCGGACTGGCCCGCCGGCGGGGCCGGGAGACTTGTCACACAATTGTCACAAAATCTTCTTTGTGCTGACATGGAAAACCTGTATCAAAGGGGCCGCGCAAAACAGATGAACTCCAACTAATAATGAATCTGAAACATACATTAGCGGGAATTATGGCTGGAGCGGCGGCCTGTCTGGTTCTGGCCGCGCCGGCCGCGGCCCAAGTCTCCGCCGACGCGCTCCTGGACAAGCTGGTGGCCAAAGGCACTCTCACCCAGGCCGAGGCGGACCAGCTCAAGAACGAGGCCCTGACCAACCCCCCGGCGGGCGCGGGATCGAAGTTCAAAATCAGCGACGCCATCAAAAGCATCCAGTTGTACGGCGACCTGCGGATGCGCTACGAATACCGCGGCGCCCAGCTCGATCCGACAACCCAACCCGGAAAGTACGATGCGGCCGACCGCTGGCGCTACGCGCTGCGCATCGGTGTGCGCGGGGACTTGACGAATGACTTTTATTACGGATTGCGGCTGGAAACCTCCCAGAACGAGCGGTCCACCTGGAACACCTTTGGCAGCACCGGCAGCTCTCCCTATAGCGGTCCCTTTAGCAAGAGCAGCTACACCCTTTATATCGGGTTGGCCTACCTGGGATGGCGCCCGGCCTCCTGGCTGGACATTTCCGTCGGCAGGGTGCCGCAGCCCCTCTACACCACCCCGATGGTCTGGGATTCGGACTACACACCGGAAGGGTTGGTGGAAAAATTCAAATTCACCCACGGCCCCGCGGACTACTTTGCGACGCTGGCGCAGTATGTGTACCAGGACGACACCCCGACCAGCGCCGCCGGGGTGATCAACGGAAAGACCTCCGGCGCCGATTTGGGGAACTTCTCTGACAACAACGCCTACCTCCTGGCGTGGCAGGTGGGGGTGAATTACCACCTGGACACCAACATTTCGGCCAAAGTCGCGCCTGTGATGTACAACTATGTCGGGCATGGGAACAACACCACGGGCGGCGGGTTCTACGGCCCCTTCATTGGGCAGGGAGTCAAAGGATTCACCTTCGATCCCAATCTCACCCCCACCCTCACCGCCAGCAGCCTCCCCGGGGACACCGGCGCCGGCGAGAGCTACAACCAGACCGGCATCAACAATCTCTTCATCGTTGAATTTCCAATGGAGGTCAATTTCAAAATCGGGTCGCTCGATGCCAGGGCGTTTGGCGATTTCAGCATCAATCTCGACGGGGATGACCGCGCCCGCGCGGCCTACTATGGCGTCGCCAACTACAATGGTGTCGCGGGGGCGGGCGGCTCGCCCAAGGCCGTTTTCCCCGGCGGCATCCCGTATGGCCAGGACCAGGCCATGCAATTCGGCCTGGCGGTCGGAAACAATTTGGACCTGCTCTATGCCTCCGCCCCGAAAAGGGGGACGTGGGAGGCGCGCGTCTATTGGCAGCACGTGGAGGAGTTTGCTCTGGACCCAAACCTGCTCGATTCCGACTTCTTTGAGGGCCGCGGCAACCTGCAGGGACTTTACGCCGGGTTCGCCTACAGCCTCAGCGACGCCATGATCGGCACCTTCCGCTACGGTTTGGCCCAGCGTATTGACAGCCAACTGGGCACCGGCGGTTTCAACGGCGACTTGCCTCTGCCCAACCCCGTCAACCGCTTCCAAATGGTCCAGGTGGACCTGACTTGGAAGTTCTAATCCCCCGGCAAGCCGCGCGGAACAGACCGCCTGTCACCATATTGTAACACCGCCCTCGTTGACACCAGTCGCTTTGGCGGCTTTCTTGGGTGGTGATGAGCGGAGAAATCACATGCGCGCGCGTTCAAACTTGAGATGGGCCGGTCTGGCGGCTGGAGTGGTTCTGCTGACCGCTCCGGGGGCCTTTCGCGTCTCCGCGACGGATGTTCCGCCGGCGCCCGCCAGCGTGGCGGACACCGACGCCGCCTCCAACCCCTACGCGGTGATCATCCAAAAGAACGCCTTTCGCCTCAACCCGCCGCCCCCCCCACCGGCCCCAGCCGCCTCGGAGAAGCAGGACCTGCCGGTCGTGGTCTTCAGCGGCACAGTGGCGGTGGGGGACCAGATGTGCGCTTTGCTGGCGGTCACGATCAAGGACTCCAGGAAGAACGACAAATCAGGAACGACCTCCTACCTCAACCTGGCCGAAGGCGAAACGGAGGGGCCGGTGCAGTTGCTCAAGATTTCTCCGGACGGCGAATCGGTTGACATCCTCAATTCCGGGACCCCAAGAACTCTTACGATGAAAGACGACGGCTTTGCCAGGGTCGCCTCCGCCTCCGCCGCCCCGACCCCGCCCGGACCGACGACCACGCGGCAACCTCCGCCAGGCCGCGTCGCCCCTCCCGGCCCGCAAGGCCCGCAGGGGGCGCCAGGAGCGCCGCCCGCCAATCCAGCCGGCTACAGCTACGGCGGCACGATGGTCGGCGGAGGAATCCCCGGCGCCGGTGGCAACTCAAGCCAGGCCAACGGGCTGGCGGCCTCCTCCCAACAAATCGGCGGCGCGGTTCCCGGTTCTGTCGGCGGTCCGGTCATTCCGGGGGACGCCGCCTCCGGCGCGGCCAATCCTGCGGATAATCCTGTGGATAAATATGGCTATGGTCATCTCTACCTGCCCCCGGCCATCAATGTGCTCGCTCCGCTGGGCAACGACGCTTACACCCCTCCGCCGCCGACACCCCAGCCCAGTCTGCCCCTCTTCCCGACCGCCACCCTCGGCGGCATCGGAGGCGCGCCTTAGCCGGCTTCGCTGCAACCCATTTACTGGGGCATGATGATTGTCACGTGGCCCACGTACTCCTTCAATGTCTTCTTCAGCTTCTGGTTGGGGTCATCCTCATTGGAAGCCAAGTCTGGCGTCTGCGTTGCCGCTTCGGCTGGATTCGGAGTGACGATGGCGGCGGAGGGAACACTCGTCGGAGCGGAAGGAGTCACAGGTCCGGACCCGCTCCCGCCGCCGACCGGGCCGCTTGAGTAGGCCACCATGACATCCCCTGTGCCGCCACTGACCGACACGCCTCCTCCTGCGCTTACAACCAACCCGCTGGCCGTCCCACCCGCGCTCACGCTCACCGCGCCTTGCGACAAGACCGTCGCGCTGACATTTTGCGCCGCGTTCACATTGGCTCCAATGCTGGCCACCACCAAGCCATTTATGCTGCCTGTGGCACTGATATTCACCTGGCCGCCCACAACCCCGGATCCGAGTGCGTCCACATTGCCCACGTGAGCGACTGTCCCGTCGGCGTTCCTGCTGCCGGCGGTCAAAGTGATGGTCGCGTCGTGATTGGCCACCGGCCCCAGCGGCAGTTGCACGATGCCGCCCTGGCTGGCCACGATGTTGCCCTTGGGCGTCTCCACCGTGATGTTCCCAATCTCCAAGGCGGTCTGGCCGTAAACCAAATCGGGAAAGCTGGTCGCCAGGATGCCGCTGCCCGGAATCCCGTCTTGCTGATCCACCACCACCCCGTGCGCGTTCACGTAGGGCTTGTTGACCAGCACGGACCCGCTGCCGCCGGTGCCCGCGTTCACATTCCCATCCAACGACTCCACGAAGACATTTCCGCCGTCATACGCCGCGATGCGCGACCCGTCCACGTTCACGTCCCCGTCCGCGATCACGCTGATGTTGCCGGCCCACAGGCTCACGATGCCCAGGGGATGTTGCTCGCTGGTGGAGGGAACCAGCACCGAACCCACGTCTATCTCGCCCCCGCTGGTGATGTTGATGTTCCCCCCGTACTCCGACTCGATCGCCGAGGCCAGCATGCTCAGGTTTCCGCTCACCGTAATGTCAATGTCCGCCCCGCGCGTGGTCTCGGGCACCAGCGCCGGATGCCCGTCAATCCCCTCCGAGACCACCCCGTCCCCGTTTCCCAAGTCTATGGACGCCGCGTTGATTTTCAGCGCGCCGGGTCCGGCGATGACATAACCCGGCGGCGTGGATATCGGCTCGGCCTGGCTTTGGGTGTAGATTTGCTCGATGGTCGCCGCATCCACAAAAGGCGTTCTCATCGCCAGCAAAGCGGCTTCTATTGCGGATGTCATGATCCCTTGATACGCCAGCGTCCCGGTTGTCGGATCATAAGTGAACTGTGCCGCCACCCCGTAAAGAGGGGGAATGATGGTAATCGGATTTTGACTGTTGGGGTTTTCGATGATCTCCTGCCCGGCCTGGATCAGCGCGTTGAAATTCGGCCTCTCCCCGGCGGGCAGATGGATGAAAACGTAATCAATCTGATCCAGGATTTCCCCGCCCGCCGAGATGACGCTGGTGTCCGTCGGACTCAGATTCTGGATTTTCGCGCTGGAGTCAATAATGTTCCCGGTCACGTACATCTCCACCGCCTTGGGGGAGTAGAGGTTGATGTCCGACACCGAGCCGCTGATGTTGATCAGCACCGGGTACGGGTCGTTCAAGTGTGGCAGGTTGTTGCCAGGGTCGTTCTGGGTGAAATCCACCGGTTGCGCCCAGCGCGTGTTTTGGCTGTCGGAAACACAGATGGTCGCCGCGCTCCCGCTGATGCCGCTGCTCAGGTTGCCGCCGCCCGTCGTGGTGATCTCGAGGTTTCCTTCCGGCGAGGGGAACAAGTTCAGGTTGTCTGCTATCGTGACGCCGCCGGCTCCGGCCTCCATCGTCAATATGGGCGGAAA
>JBEKAN010000031.1:0-17962 GCA_050015895.1 Verrucomicrobiota bacterium | reverse complement strand
TACCCCGCCCTCATGCGGACCATCGCCTCCAACGCCAATGTCACCGGCGTCTCCCCCTTTGTCCGCGGCCAGGCCCTGGTGAAAACCGAGTTGAGCGAGGACGACACCAATTTTTGCGCCGCGCTCTTTGTCGGCGTGGACCCGGCGACCCTCGCGTCCGTCAGCGACCTGCCCCGCGGCATCGTCCAGGGCGCTTTTGATCTGCATGACCAGGGGTTGCTCATCGGCACGGAATTCGCCCGCGCCCTGGGTTTGCGCGTGGGCGATCATCTGGCCGTTTACTCCCCGGGCAGCCTCCAAAAAATGGTCCGCGCCGCCAGCCGCACCAACGAGGAGAGGGTCGTGCCGGAGGAGTTCACCGTCCGCGGCGTCTTCGACGCCGGTTTCAATGATTACAACAGCTCCTTTGTCGTCGCCTCTCTTCAGGACTCGCGCGATCTCTATGAGTTGCCCGGCGGCGCCGTGACCGAGGTCCGGGTGAAATTGCGCGATCCCTTTCAGGCCGACGCGGTCGCCGCCCAATTGTCCGGCTCCATCCAGGCCCCGGTCCGCTTTTCCACCTGGCGCGAGGAATACTCCGTCATCTTCTCCGCGCTCGCCGTGGAAAAAAACATGATGTTCTTCATCCTCTTTTTCATCATGGTCGTCGCCGCCTTTGGCATCGTCAATTGCCAGATCACTTTCGTCGTCCAGAAGACCCGCGAAATCGGCATTCTCAAGGCCCTGGGCGCGTCCAATTGGCAGGTCATGGCGCTTTTCCTCAGTCAAAGCGTCGCCGTCGGAGTTTTGGGGGTGGGCCTCGGCGTTGGTCTGGCGGTTACGGCCCTGCATTATCGCAATGAGTTTCTGCACCTCATGCGCCAAATCACCCACACCGACCTGTTCTCCGCCTCCATTTATCACGTTTATCAATTGCCGGCGATCATCCAGACCAATGACGCGCTGGTGATTTGTGGCACGGCCTTTGTCACCTGTGTTTTGGGCGGCCTTTTCCCCGCCTGGAAAGCCAGCCGTCTCCAGCCGGTGGAGGCCTTGCGCCATGAATGATCCCCTCCCGGCGCCGGCCCCCGGAACCGTCCTCGCCGCGCGCGCCGTGCGCAAGACCTATCTCATCGGCCGGCGTCCCGTCGAAGTGCTGCGCGGGGTGGACCTGTGCGTGGAGCGCGGCGAATTCCTGGCCCTGCGCGGCGCCTCCGGCACCGGCAAAAGCACGCTGCTGCACCTGCTGGGCGGCCTGGACCTGCCGGACTCCGGAGACATTATATTTGACGACTCCAACCTGCGCGCCCTCCCCCCCCCCGCGCTCTCCCGCCTGCGCAACCGCCGCATCGGCTTCATTTTCCAGTTCTATCACCTCCTGCCCGAGCTCAGCGCCCTGGAGAATGTCGTCCTCCCCGCCCGCATGGCCCGCCTTTCCTCCGCGGAGGCGGACGCCCGCGGGAGCGATCTGCTGGAACGGGTGGGTTTGGGCCGGCGTCTGGAGCACCGGCCCTGCGAACTGTCCGGCGGCGAGCAGCAGCGCGTCGCCATTGCCCGCGCGCTGGTCAACCAGCCCGACTTGGTCCTCGCCGACGAACCCACCGGCAACCTGGATTCCCACACCGGCGACGAAATCATCCAACTCCTCTGCGCCCTCCGGCAGGAGCGTCACACCACCTTGATCATGGCCACGCACGACGCCCGAATCGCCGCCCGCGCCCCGAGGGTGGTCGAGTTGGTGGACGGCGTCCTGGCTGCGGCATCAAACGAACCCCAACCCCGGAAATAGTCATATATGCCACAGGACAAGAATTCAACCGAAGTCACGTTTGATCCCGCCCGCGCGGTTGGGGTCGCCGCGCTGGTGGATTATCAGAGCGGCTCGATTGTCAGCCGGGAGATTTTGAAAGGCGCGACCGGCAAAGTCACCCTCTTCGCCTTCGATGAGGGGGAAGGGTTGAGCGAGCACACTTCGCCATTCAACGCCCTGGTCCAAATTGTCGAGGGAGAGGCCGAAACCACCATTTCCGGCCGGCCGCACCGTGTCAAGACGGGCGAATTGATCCTGATGCCAGCCGGGCGGCCCCACGCATTGAAGGCCCTCAAGCCTTTCAAAATGGTCCTGACCCTCATCCGTCCGTAGCCGCGCTTGACCTCCTTGTCTGGCGGGGGAGCAAGCAATCAATTTTGGTAGGGCGAGACTCAGTCGAGCCGTGAATAGATTTCGTGGAAGAACGTCACGGCTCGACGGAGTTGCCCCACCAAGATTTTCACCAGAACATTTCCCTTGCCATGAGCCGAGTCCTTTCCGCATTCTCCGCCAAGTGAAATGTCCAAAATGTGATGCCGGCCTGCAAGCGCGGCTGGATCGCGGCATCGAGGTCGAGGCGTGTCCGGTCTGCCGGGGCCTGTGGCTCACGCCAGCCGAACTCGACCAACTCGAGAATCTGGAATTCAGTGACGAGGCGAACAAAGGGTCGCTGTTCCTTATCAGCCGCGAGAGCGATCTCAAGTGCCCTTGCTGCTCCGCCCCGCTGCGAAGGTTCAATTATCGCTTTTTCGATCTCGAAATGGACTTTTGTCCCGATCACGGGTACTGGCTCGACAAAGACGAGGACACCCGCATTTTGGAAATCATGCGCGGGGAGGAGCGGCGGCTCGAACACGCCGAACGAGCCGATGATGCCTGGGCCAAGCGCATGAACCATCTCCGCTCCCCGACTTTCTTCTCCAAGCTCGCCGACTTGATTCATCGCTAACCCTCGTGGATGGCAATCGTTCTTGGTTTGCCGTTTTGAACCATGACAGGCCGAGGGGCGGGTTTGGACCCCACCGGGTTTGTGTTTAGCCGCTGATCAAGCATTGCTGGTTTTGGACGCCAGCAGGACGCCAAACCCAAGCCAAACCTCGGCCTGCGTGTCGATTTTGCACAGGGCTTCTGAAGCCGTCACGAAATGGTTGTCAAAAGTTGCCGCCAGATTATTCACAATTATTCACACGTAATTCACCCGTTCTTCACGTGTTCATGTTTATGCGTAAAGTGCTCAATATCATGGACTTAAAAACTATGCGGCACGAGATGGGGATGATTTGGAGCAGCACCAATTCAGCAGGTGGAGACACTGTAGAGGATCTTGGTTTCAAGAGTTTTGATTGCTCCACCAGAAGACCAAGTTGCGATCCGTCCAATGTGCCACAGGATGGCCGCGCAACCAAAACAGGAAGCGCTTTCATTCGCGCTCCGCGAGCAGGCCCCTCCGTTCGGATCTCCGAAAGCGAAACGGCAATACTGCCGGTCTGGCGCCGTTCTCAGTATTCTCCCACGTCAATGGGTCGCTCGCGCTCGATGCCGCGCAACCGTTCCGCCCAGGCGCCCAGGCTGGCTTGCCGCTGTTCATCGGTCACTCGCACCGGCGCGAACACGATGTTCGGCGCCAGCACGTCCCATCCGGTGAAGCGCAGAACCCCGCGCTGGATCGGGCGCAATATCGCATGGATGTCCCCGTTCCATCCCCCCTTCTGATACACCGCCTGCGGTCCGCCCGTCGTCAGCGAGAGCAGCGCGCGTTTGCCTTTGAACACGCCGTTCTCGTAGAACCGTTCCCCGCCGTAGGTCCGGCCCATCGCAAACACCCGGTCCGCCCAGCCTTTGAGGATTCCCGGCAGCCCGAACCACCAGAGCGGAAACTGCCAGATCATCAGGTCGCACCCCTCCATTTTCCGCATCTCCGCCTCCACATCTGGCGCGAAGCCGCCGACATCCGTCGCGTGCATCTCCTCGATCTGTTGCTTGAAATACGCCGGATCCTTCACGGAAGTGAAGTTGCGCCGGTCCGACACCGGATCGAACCGCATGGCGTGCAGATCGGAAAGCAACACCTCGTGTCCCGCGGCCCGAAGCGTGTCCCGCGCGGCGCGGAACAGCGCGCCGTTGAAACTTCCCGGCTCGGGGTGGGCCAAAACAAGAAAGACCCTCATTGACATGCGGGCGAAATTGGGCCACACCGCGCGAAAAGGAAAGCCTTTAATGGCCTTTCCCGGCCTCGGCCAATTTCACCCAATCGTTTCCAGATAGTCGCACAATCGTAACACAAGCCGTGTATGGTCGCCTGCGTGGGCGGTTGAATAGTGTACGTGTTACGTTGGAAAGCCCACTGTCGTAGTATGGATTCATTGGTGGCCTCGTTTTGTGAAAAGCAAACAGATGAAAAACAGAATGAATGAAAGTTCAGAAGCCGGTTGAATTCGACCATGTGGTTGGATCAATGGCCCATATTCCACAAACCCTTTAATCCCCCAAAAACTCCCCAAAAACATGTTACTATCTCACCTGACCCCGCTCCTGGCCGCCGTCACGCCGACCCTCCCGGAGGCCCACGGGCAGCCCAGCGCTTTGAGCTTCGCGTTCAATGTGGCCACTCTCGAAGGCAAGACTACCATGTGCGCCCTCTTGGTCCTCTCGCTCTTCAGTTGGACGATCATCATCACCAAGGCCCGCCAGCTTCTCATCGCCCGCAAAGCGGCCAAGAAATTCTTCGCCGCCTACGCCTCCACCCGCGACCCGCTGGACATCAAAAAGAAGGGTGAGGAGTTTGAGGGCGCTCCCGCATACCAGCTCTACATCCGCGGCGCCGACGAATTGGATTACCACTTGAAAAACAATCCCGTGCGGGTCGAGCCTCGCAAAGCCGCCCACCCAGAAATCGCCAAGGCCGATAGCGACACCGATCATGTCACCCGCGCCGTCACCAGCAAGGTCAGCGTCGCCTCCTTCGACGCCGTCAAAGTCGTCATGGAGGAGGCGGCGGCCGCGGAAGCCATGTCCCTGGAGAGGGGGATGATCGTTCTTTCCACCGCTGTGGCGGGTGGTCCTTTCATCGGATTGCTCGGCACCGTCTGGGGCGTGATGCAGACCTTCGCCGGCATTGCCAACGCCGGGGGCGCGAGCATCACCGCGATGGCGCCCGGTGTGGCCGGCGCGTTGATCTGCACCGTCATTGGCCTCCTGGTCGCCATTCCCGCCATGTTCAGCTACAACTTCATGGTCACCTCCATCCGCGCCATCACCCAGGAACTCGACGGTTTCGCCGCCCGCTTGGCCAACCAGATCGAGCACCGCTACGTGGACAACCGCCCGCTTTCCGAGGAACTCCAGGCTGCCAACGAAGCCCTGGCGACCCGCATTGTCGGCGCCCTCAGGCGCGAGAGCGCGGCCAGGCGCGAGGAGCCGGATTTCATCGCCAGCAGATAGCCGGGGCCCCGCCATGAAGAAATGCTCCACCTCGGCGCATCACAGTATGACGGAGTTGAACATCACTCCGCTGCTGGACCTGGCCTTCGTCTTGCTGGTCATCTTCATCCTCACCACCACTCCCCTGGCCAATGACATCAGCTTGAAGCTGCCCGATTCCGCCACGCGCCGGAAGGACCCGCCGCACTCCGTCAAATACGTCACCGTGGAAGCCGACGGGACAATCTGGCTGGACAAAAGCCAGGAGAAGAATGTGTTTGATCTTAAACAGGGCCTGATGGACGCGCGGGAGCAGGACACCAACACCAGCGTGGTCATTCGGGGCGACAGCAAGACCAAGTACCGCCAAGTCCGCTCCGTGCTGGATGCCTGCCAGCAGGTCAACATCCTCAAAGTGGACCTGGCCACGGAAGCCGCGGACAAAAAATAAATCATTGGAGGCCCAACCATGCTCGTCGGAACAGAAAAACGAAAAAAACGCAACTCCACGAAGATCAACCTGGTCATCTCCGCCTGTTTTCACGCGGTGCTCGTTGGCGCGGTGCTTTATTTCGCCGCCCACGAGGGCTGGCTCGGCAAGCAGGCTCAGTATCTTACCGCGTTTATCGAACAGCCCAAACCTCCGGAAAAACCCAAAGAGATGCCCAAGCCGAAAGAGGAAGTGGCCAAGGTTGATGTTCCCAAAGCTCCTGACGTCCCGAAACCCCCTCCGATAGTGGAAACCCACACGGCGCCGCCGCCCTCCAGCGTCGCGCCGACCGCCGTCGCGCCTCCGCCGGCGGATGCGCCCACCTTCTCATTCGGGGAGGGCGCGGATGTGAAAAGCGGCGACGCGGTGGAGGTTTACAGAGACATGCTCCGACGGGCGCTGGAACTCAACTGGGACCGCCCGACCGACAACGACGACCACACCAATGTGGCCGAGGTGGAAATCGCGGTGGACAAACAAACGGGCAAGATCAGCAATGCCGGCTTTAAGATGAAATCCGGCCAGAAGGAATGGGACGACTCCGTGCAAACCGCCATCGCCAGCACGCCCCCGGTGAAGACTCGGGTCCCCACCAACTTTCCCTCCCGCGTCGTGGTCCGGTTCGATGTTCGGGAGCAGGATGCTGTCGCCCGACAACCATGAAAAAAACATCCCGGCGCGGTCACAGCACGATGAAGGAGTTGAACATCACTCCCTTGCTCGATTTGGTGTTTGTTCTGCTGGTCATCTTCATCATCACCACGCCGCAGATGATCAACGCCCTGACCATGAACCTCCCGTCCGGCGCCACGCCTCCAAAGGACCCCACCAACGCGCCACCGCCCAAAATCAACCACGTCATAGTGGATGAAAAAAGTCAAGTCTTCCTGAACGACCAATTTGTCTCCGACGACAACCTCATGAGCACATTCGGGGCGTTGGAGACGGCCGACGACCCCGCCCCCAAAGTCGTCGTCAAAGCCATGGACGAGGTGGAGTACCAGGGCGTGATCAAAGTGCTGGACGCCCTCCAGCAACTGAACATCACCAACGTCGGCCTGGCCACACAGTAGCATCCTTGAGTGGCCCAATCATTAGCGATTTTTTGGGCAGCGCGCAGCCCGCACACATGCAGCCCGCACACATGCGGGCCATCCCGATGTTGTTCCATCTGGCCAGCCCGTTGTTGTTCCATCTCGCCCTCCCGTGCCGTGTTCGGCGCCCTCGCCGAACACATCAGAATCATTCCTCGGCATTCCGGGGAGCGCGGTCGTCTCGACCGCCTCCGTCGGCGTCCCGCCGACGGAATCTTTGGTCCGCGAGCGCTGCGCCTTTTAGTTGAGGTCCCAGGCGCATTGCGGTTTTTTTCTGGTCTTTCCTGAATTTGTGGCGAGAATGCCCCAACCACAAAACTATATGCATGTCTTGTTTCCGCCAAAGCCCGGCTCCGCCGGCAGAACTTCCCGCACCGCCTCCCTCGTCGCGCTCACCATTCTGGCGGCGCTTTCACACTGCCTCAACACTTGGGCCGCCGACCCGCCCGACAATCCCGACCCCTTCCACTGGGCCGCCCCGACGCGCGAAAGCCATCCCTGGACCCGCTGGTGGTGGATGGGCAGCGCGGTGGACACCAACAACCTGACCCGCCAGCTTGAGATGTTCAAGGACGCCGGAATTGGCGGGGTGGAAATCTGCCCCATTTACGGCGCCCGCGGGTACGAGTCCAGCTTCATTGATTACCTCTCCCCCAAATGGATGGCCATGTTCGCCCATACCACCAGCGAGGCCAGGCGCCTGGGCCTGGGCGTGGACCTGACCACCGGCACCGGCTGGCCCAACGGCGGCCCGTGGGTCACAACCGAAATGGCCTCCGGCGGCCTGGTCACCCAGCAATACAATGTCGCGGGTGGCGGCTCGCTCGCCGGGGCGCTTCCCAGGGGCCGCCTCCAAACCCTCCGCGCCATTGGCGCCGACGGCACCCAGATTGATCTGACCGACAAAGTCACCGCCGGCCGCCTGGATTGGACGGCGCCCGCGGGAACATGGAAGCTTTACGCCGTTTCGGAAACCGGCCCCGCCATGAGGGTCAAGCGCGCCGCTCCCGGCGGCGTGGGCAGTGTGCTCGACCCCTTCTCCACTTCCGCGATGGACAAATACCTGGCCTATTTCGACGACCATTTCAAGGCCGCCTACCAGGGCGCCATGCCGCGCTCCTTCTTCCATGATTCCTACGAATACGGCGGCGCTCAATGGACTCCCTCCTTCTTCTCCGAGTTCGCCAGACTGCGCGGCTACGACCTGCGCGCGCAATTGCCCGCCTTCTTCGGCGAGGGCCCGCCGGCGACCGCCGAGCGCGTCCTATGCGACTACCGCCAGACCATCGCCGACCTCCACCTGGCCTACATCCAGGAATGGACAAAATGGGCGCACGGCCACGGCAGCCTGACCCGCAACCAGGCCCACGGTTCGCCCTCCAATTTGATAGACGTTTATGCCGCGTCCGAC
This sequence comes from Verrucomicrobiota bacterium, assembly GCA_050015895.1. Taxonomy (GTDB): domain Bacteria; phylum Verrucomicrobiota; class Verrucomicrobiia; order Limisphaerales; family Palsa-1400; genus JBEKOF01. The sequence goes on along the minus strand of JBEKAN010000031.1, from coordinate 9,758 downwards.
ATTCCTGAGACCGAACAGATGCCCATGGCCAATCAGGGAACGGCAAGTTATGTCAAAAATAAATGGGCCTCCTCCGCCGCCCGCGACAAGGGAACCACCCTCTCCTCCTCCGAGTCCTTCACCTGGCTGACCGACCATTTCAGCGCCCCTCTCTCGCTGGTCAAGCAGGCGGCCGACTTTCTGTTCCTGACCGGCGTAAACCATATTTTCTTCCACGGCATCCCCTACTCGCCGGCCGAGGCGCCCTGGCCCGGCTGGCAGTTTTACGCCGCCGTCAATTTCGGGCCTTACGGCGGTTTGTGGCACGACCTGCCGGAGTTCAACGCCTACGTCACCCGATGCCAGTCCGTCCTGCAAACCGGCGCTCCGGCCAACGACGTCCTGGTCTATTACAACGTCTTTGACGTCTTTGACGGCCCGGGCGGCCTCATCATCGGCGGCAACGGCCCCATGCCGGCCAGCCTCACGCAAACGGCCGACACCCTCTTGGCCCGCGGCTACGGATTCGACTACATCTCCGACCGCTTCCTGGCCCAGACCAAATTCGAGTCCGGCCAGATCCTGCTCAACGGACGCCCCGCCCGCGTCATCCTCGTGCCCCCGTGCCGGCTGATGCCCGCGGCGACTCTGGAGAAGTTGGTTCAACTGGCCAACGACGGCGCGACCATCGCCTTCACCCGGAGTCTTCCCAGCGACGTCCCCGGCCTCGCCGATCTGCAACAGCAGCAAGCCAGGTTCAAATCCCTCATCAGCCAGATCAAACTGGACAGCGACTCGGGAATCCAGAAGGCCAAACTGGGCAAGGGCGTCGTTCTGGTTGGCCCCGACGTGTCCGCGCTCCTGGCGGAGGCCGGTGCGATGCGCGAGGATATGGCGGACAAGGGCGTGTGGTTTGTCCGGCGCACCAGCCAGGGCGGTTTCAATTATTTCATCGCCAACCGCGGCAACACCGCCGTGGACGGATGGGTCACCCTGGGCGTCCCGGCCAAGTCGGTTGTCCTGCTGGACCCCCGCTTTGCCGATCACAGCGGCGTGGCGTCGGTGCGTCAGACCTCCTCCGGCGCGACCCAGCTTTACCTCCAACTGCCCCCCGGCGATTCCCGCATTTTGCGGACCTTCACCTCAAAGTCAGTCACCGGCCCGGCCTGGTTGGACTTCGCCTCCTCCGGCCCCTCGCAAAGCGTGGCCGGAACCTGGGATGTGAAGTTCGTGGATGGCGGCCCCGCCCTGCCAACCGCTTACACCACAACCAGCCTCGCCTCCTGGACGGGGCAGAACGACCCCGAAGCCAAACGCTTTGCCGGCACCGCCCGTTACACCATCACCTTTGACCGTCCCGAGGGACAGGCCGACGATTGGGTGCTCAATTTGGGGCGCGTTTGCGAGTCGGCCCGCGTCAAAATCAACGGCAAGCAAGTCGGCTCCTTGTTTTCTGTCCCGTATCAGGTCGCCGTCGGCCAGTTCCTCCAGTCCGGCAAAAACACGTTGGAGGTGGACGTGACCAACATCGGCGCCAACCGCGTCCGCGACCTGGACATCCGCAAAGTGAATTGGAAATACTTTTACGACGCCAACATGAACAGCAGGTCCGGCCGGGGCGCCTTCGACGCCTCCAACTGGCCGTTGCGCGACTCCGGCCTCCTCGGCCCCGTGAGCCTGCAACCAGTCAAAAAGGTCGCCCTGTAGCAGCGGCCGGTCAAATCTCTGACCCCATCTTTCTGACCCGAACTATGCCAATTGCCAGCCCCATGACCTTGGGTCCGATGAATCAACTGACATCGCTGACCAAGGGACCGGAAGTCAGAAAACCCCCTTTTGCGCCGTTTTTATTTCTTTGGCTGTCGTTACAAAATGCCCGTAAACATTGGTGATTTCGCACTATCGCGTTTGCTGTGATTGACTGTGATTTGTTTGAAAAATGGCAAACAGTGTCAAATGTCAGTATCAAATCCGCGGCGCGACAATTAGAATTTTCCGGCCGGCGAAAGTTGCGCCGGTTCCTCAAGAATGTCCAATAATTTGTGGGCGCAATAGGCCCGCGCCCGCTTCGCGCCGCTGACTTCTTTGATGATTCGGTGCTTCTCCAGTTGTCCAATGGCGCGCATTACAGTGTTGTAGGCCAGGCCCAGATGCTTCTCCGCGCCACGAGGAGTAACAAACGGATTACCGCCCAGCATATCCAGCATCCGAAAAGCCACCTTTGCATCCTCGTCGCCCGACAACTTGACCAGCCAACGCGCCAGGAGCGCGTTTATGCGTTCGGCGCGGCTTACGGCGTCTTCGGCCTGACGCGCCACTCCGTTCAGGAAGTATTGCAGCCAGTTCAGCCAATCGCCCTTTTCGGAAATGCCACGAAGCCCGTCGTAATAGTCCGATCGGGTGGCCTCCAAGAAGGCTGACAGGTAAAGAAGCGGCGCGGGCAAAACGTCACGCTCGCACAATTCCAGCGTGATCAGCAGGCGTCCCACGCGGCCATTGCCATCCAGAAACGGGTGAATGGCCTCGAATTGATAGTGGGCCAGCGCCGCGTGTATCAGCGGTGGCAGCATCCGGTCATGAAGAAACTTTTCCCATGCTGAAAGTTGCTCGCCCAGGCAATCCGGCGGTGGCGGCACGTAGGCCGCTTGGGCCAGTGTGTCCCCCGGTCGGCCAATCCAGGTTTGTGTGCGGCGGAATTCGCCGGGCCTGGCGTGTTGTCCCCTGACGCCGGTCATCAGCTTTTCGTGCAGTTCGCGTACCAATCGCAAAGACAGCGGCAGGGTTTTGAGTCGCTCGATGCCGTATTCCAGCGCGAGCACGTAATTGCCCACCTCCCGCAAATCATCCGGGCTTCTTTCTACCCTCGCCCCGGCCTCCGCCGCCAGCAGTTCGCCGAGCGTGGATTGCGTTCCTTCGATGCGGCTGGAAAACACCGCCTCGCGGCGCACAAAGGGGCGGATCAGGACATGCGGATTGGGCAACCGTCGTCCTTCTCCGGCCAGCTTTCCGATAAGGGTGGAGGCGTTGGCCAGAGCCACGGCCAGCGGTTGCGTCCATTCAATCACTGGCGGCAGCGGATTGGGATGATACGCGCGGTAGCCTTCCAGGGTTTTAATCCACCGCCCTGATTGGGTGATGGATTTTCGATTTGGCGATTCGCTGCTCATGACTGAAATTGAAAATGCCCTTGTTTCATTTCAAAGGCAAGAACTGAAACAAGAGCATTCCTTGTTTCAATCCATGGAAAGGGAAAGGTGTCAAACTATAGTTTTGGGCGAAAGCAAGTGCAACAGAAAGGGAAAGGGGTCAAACGGAAGGGGTCAAACTATAGTTTTGGGCGAAAGCAAGTGCAACATGTTGAGCTGCAAGGGGAATCACGCTAATCAAGGCCCGGTCTTCGTCTTTGAAAGGGCGATTTAGGACCAGCGCGGGCCGAACCTTCTGGATCATTCCCAAATCCACCATCCAAACCTCACCGCGACTGGGCACGGCTCTCCTCCCGGTCCAGCAACGCAAAGGACTCCGCGGCGATTGCGGTCAGCTCCTCGTCGGTGAGCGGCCCGTAGTCCGCCGGGGTGACCTTGCGGGCTATCGCCTCATAGACCGCCAACTGTTCAAGCTGCGGCAAGCGGTTGAATTCCTGGATGACCGATTGGGCTTTGCTGCTCATGTATTGAAGGTTAAATGACGTGGGATGGAATTGCAAGCCGGTGGGTAATGCCGGCAATGCCTTAATTTGGGGAGCGCGCACCCCGCATCGCTGCGAGCTAGCCTTCTGTGGTTCCATCTCGCCCCGTGTGCGGGGTTCAGCGCCCTCGCTGAACCCACGGTTGCCTAAAAAACCTCCGCGTTCAAGCCCGTCTCCGCTTTGACCCGCCGGGCGATGCGCGCCAGGTCCTGCAGCCGGATGTGGCGGCACTCGGATTTGGCCGCTGGCCGCGCCGCGGAATAAATCTGCACCAGCTTGATCATCGCGCTGGCCTCCTTGAATTCGCGTAGGCGCTGGAGGTAATGGTCTATCTCCTCCGGCGGCGGCTCCTGCTCGCCGATGAGCGGAAACAAACTCTGGATGATGATCGGTCGCTTCTGGCCAATGAGCCGGATGTTGTCCAGCACCCTCCCCAGCGGGACCTCGCTCCGGTTGACGCGGTTCATATAAGGCTGTGTGCCGGCGTCCAGCTTGATCCAGATTTCGTCCTCGCGCGTGAAATACTGCAAGCCCTCCTGCACCGGCCGGGCGTCCAGCCAGGTCCCGTTGGTGATGAGGACCATTTTGAAATAGGGATGCGCCCCGCGCGCCCTCACATGCACCACCTCCTGCACCACTTCCGCAAAATTCAGGCACAAGGTCGGTTCCCCGTCCCCGCTGAACGCCACGTTGCGCAGCCGCAGCAAGTCCGGGTTCACCGCCCGGTAGCCGGCCACCTCCCGAATTCCGCCCGATTGGATCAGAAGCAGCGTCTTCTCCAACTCGGCGGCCAACACCGTCGTGTCCAGCTCGTGCTCCACCGGCGGCACATCCCGTTTGACCTCGCAATACACGCAGTCGAAATTGCACACCTTGTCCGGGTTCATGTTCAGCCCGATGGACAGTCCGCGCGCCCTCGCGCAGATGACCACATACACAAACCGGTTGCCCAGAAAATCGCGCGGGCATCCGAAGGCCGTCTCGCTGGGATGCGGATGCGCCTCGCGGGCCTCCTCCACATCCGTCACGTCCCACTGCGGGACGCCCTCTCCGTCTTCTGGCGTGGGTTTCACCTTCATAAACCCAGACTCACGCTCCCGCCTTCCCCGGGCCGGCTGGGTCAAATTCCAGCCCCAACTGGCTCAGAAGCAACGTCAGTTCCGGTCCGGAGGCCGGAATGCACTGGGGCAGTTCTCCGCCCCGCTGGCGCACCCATGCGTCGGTCCTCGCGCCCGGTTTGGGGTCGCCTTTGAGACCGAGCATTCGCTCCCATTCCCTCCGCCGCTCCTGGTCGTAGGTTTGCAACAATTCCAAGGAACCTTTTTCGCGCAGAATCAGTTTGAGCCTGGCGGCCAGGTCGGCGCCCTCCCTAAGGCCCATGTTCATGCTCTGCATCCCCACCGGCCCGGTCTGATGCGCCGCGTCGCCCGCCAGCCACGCCCGGCCGCGGCCAAATTGACTCGCGCACCGATGGTCGAACTGGATGTGAGTCGCCCAGCCCACCTCCTTCACCCCCGCCTGGAACCAGGGCGCGCGCGCGGCCAGCATTTGCTGCAACTGATGCCGGTTGTCCTGGTCGTTCGGAGCTTCCGCGATCAGGAAGCGGTTGCGGTCCTTCTGCGGGAATTCCTCCGGCGCGTCGGGCTGGAGCAATTGCAAGCTCCACCGGCACTTCTTCGGCCCCAACGGCCAGAGAACATTCACGGTCTGTTTGTGGAAAACGATTCTCATTTCCGGCGCAAGCTCCGCCTCGGTCTCCATCTCGTAAACCCCGAATAGCTGCGGCTCGCCGATCCGCTGGCTCTCGATGTTCAACTGCCGCCGCACGGCGGAGTTCTGGCCGTCGGCCCCCACCACGAATTCCGCGGCGGCCGGAATGGTTTGTTTGACCTCCATCTCAAACTGCGGCACCACGTAGCCCTTGCCCGCCAGCGCCAGTTCTTCGAGGGTGACGGCCGCGGCGCCGTCCCTCATCCCCAAATCCGCCAGGCGGTGGTTCCAATGGATCTTGAGGCGGGCGCGCTCGTGGAGTTTCTTTTCCAGCAAATCTTCCAAGGCGCTTTGCTTCAATACCAGCACAAAACGAAACTCCCCCGGCAACTTGGAAAGCTGGATCTCCGCTCGCCGCGAAGCCTCTTCGTAAAACGCGAGGGACTCGATTTTATGGCCGTGCTGGATGGCGTCGCGGGCGACTCCCGCCTCGTCCAACAATTGCAGGGAGCGCGGGTGCAGGGAGCAGGCGTAGCTGCGCCCGGCGGTGCGCGACTCCTGGTCAATGAGTTGGACGCCCAGGCCGCTGTCGGCCAGACGCAGAGCCGTAAACATGCCCACCGGTCCCGCCCCCACCACCAGAACCTGGGTTCGATCATTTCGTCGCATAAGAGTCGTTTGTTAGTACCATTACACTCAATCGAATAGCAGGCTCCCCCATTTTTGCCGGAAAGTTGGCATTTTTTGCCTCATCCCACCATTGGCGCTGGTTTGGCCGCCGCGACCAATCCAACCCGCGCCAGCCCCGCCGACCGCGGGTCGGACTTGAAGCTGGCCCAGAAACGCGCGGGCAAAAACGCCAAGATAATCAATGCCGCCTGGCTGGCGTCGAATAGCATCAGCCAGAAAAAAGCCTTGTCCATGAATCCGTACGAATGGAGGCCCACTCCCAGCATGTTCACCCCGAACCACGAGAAGCTCGTCACCACGTTGCCGAAGACGGCCATCGCCATCATTCCCCTCTCCTTCACCAGCCCGCCCCAGCGCGCGTGGAGGATGATCGCGTTCCATATCACGATCAGCAGCGCGCCGTTTTCCTTCGGGTCCCAGCCCCAGAATCGGCCCCACGATTGATCGGCCCAGATTCCCCCGAGTATCGTCCCCACGAAGCTGGCCAGCGTGGCGAAGCACACTATTCCATACACCATCCGCGTCAGGGTCCGCGCGGTTTCGGAATCCAGGCGGCGGGTGAAGAAGCCCAGCACTATATACACGGCCGCCAGCAAGCCGGCGAAGAACATCGCCGAATAGCCAATCGTGATCGTGAGCACGTGGGTGGAGAGCCAGAGATTGGTGTTCAGCACCGCGGGCAGCATTTCCATTGTGTCGCCGCTCAATGCCAGATGGTGGGCGATGATCAAGGTGGTGAAACCAATCAGGCCCGACGCGACCAGTCCGATGCCCCCCTTGAATATGCGCTCCAGAATAATTCCCATCAGCACCGCCCCCCATCCGATGAAGATGGCCGACGAATATAGATTGGTGACCGGCGGACGGCCCTCCAGGAACACACGGAAACCAAGGCCGAATGTATGTATCACAAACGCCAGCACCAGCAGCGCCACCCCGGCCCGGCGCAGCGGCTCGGAAAGATTCACCCAAAATACGCACCCCAGCAGCACGGCGGCGATGTAGATCACCATCCCCTTGTAGAACGGCTCGGTCTGGTTGAAGAGATACTCCTGGCTGCTTTCTTTCAACTCCGCGCCCAGCCCGCTCTCCTGCAACCACCCGCGATACCCCGCGACCGCCCGGTTGAACGCCGCCGCCTCACCCCCCTGATACGCGGCGGACATTTGCGCGTAATACCCGACCGCCGGCTGGACCTCCGCCGATTTGGCGAAGGTGGCGCCCACCGCCACCCACTCGTCGCGGCGTCCGTCGGCCTGGGGCGGCACGGCGCGCACGTACGCCATCTCCGCCGCGCGCCCGCTGACCTGTAGAAATGCGCCGGCCGCCGCCATGCTCGCGGAATTGGCGGGGGCGTTGGTGTTCGCTTGGACTTGAAGGACCGCCTGCTGGAAGGCGGCCAGGTCCTTCTGAAAACTTTCGCCCGAGGCGGGCAGGAGGTTCACTTTCAGGCGATTGTACAAGCCGACGCTGCTGGCCAGGTGCATCAAGTCCTTTTGATACGGCGTGCGGAGTTTCTCGGCGTCGCTCCCCTGGTCCGCCTCGGATTGCTCGAGCTTCTGCACTTGAGCCTGGAGGGTGTCCAATTGATTGGTGAGGTCGTTGTAGGAGAAGTATTGAAGGCCCTCTTTTTGCGAGCCGAGGGAACTTTCCAGATCGGGATGCTGGACGCGGAATATTCTCCGCTCATCCGCCAAGTCGGGTTTTGTCATCGCCTCCAAAAGCCATTCGGAGGGGGAGAGAGCCGGCCCGTCCTGGACTCGCACCAGCGAGCGCCCGCTCATGCTCAGTAGCGCGTTGCGCGCGACCGAATCAAACGGTTGCAGCCGCCCGTTGAGAAGAACAGGCAGGCGTCCGAAGCCCGCGATGTCGAATCCATTGACGGGCTTGGGCGCCTGCGCGCCGGACAGAAACCAAAGCGCGAAGAAAGCCGCACAAATCCAGGGCGTCCATTTTTTCATGACGGGTTCCTTTCCAGCGTGGCGATGATCTGCTCCCGGGTGGCGCTGGCCGTGCTCAAAGGCGCCAGCGGCGGCGGGACCGGGGTGGCGCGGCGGGCCTGTTTGCGGGCGAACACGAACAGGTGCGACAAGAATTGGACCAGCATTCCGGCGGCGATCAGGGTGCAGGCCACGTACGGGGTGACCGAGGTGGGGTTGCGCACGACTTGCAAAATGGAGACCCGGTCGCCCGGTTCGAAGCTGGCCTGGTAATACGCCTCGCCGCGGTAGCGCAGCGGGCTGTTCATGCGGATGAGCACGTCGCGGTCCTCGCCTCGGGAGGGATCGGTCAGATGAATCTTGCTGGAATAATTGCTGGGGATGTCCGTGCCGGCATAGACATCGTGTTTGAACTCCAGGAGCGTGATCGTGCAGGGCTTGTAATACCGGGCCGCGCGCAGCGCCAGTTCGTAGGTGCGCCCGCCCAGGGTGAAGCTCTGCGGGCCGTCCACCGCTGCGCCCGGCGGCGCCCCGAATTGCTGCTCCAGTACCGAGCTCCACGGCTGCCGGGTCATCCACGTGGATACCGTCCAACTGCCCGCGGAACCGTGGTCCGATACCACCTCCACCAGCGCCGCCGGTTTGTTTTCGTCGTCCAACCGCGCCGCGACCGGCGCGGCGGTGAAAAAGAGACGGCGGCCGATTCCCTCAGTGGCCTGCAGTTTGCCCTCCGCGCCGGACATCGGGCCGGCCGGGAGGGAATTGGAGAAATAGTTCTTGACCCGCAGCGCGAAGGGCAGGCCGGCCGGGCGGATGTCGCCGCCTTTCTCCAGGAGCGCCTGCGGAATGGCCACCACGCGGTCCTGGGCCGGATCGGTGACATCCATCACCGCAAGCTCGTCGCGGCGGGTGTCCTCCGAATAATTTTTGGATTCCCCGATTTCCAGGCGCATGGTGCTCTCGGTCTGAAAAATCTCGCTGAAGAACTGGCCCAGGAGCAGCAGAACCAGGCCGGCATGGACCAGCAACAACCCGGCTTTGCGGCGCGTGAACTGGAATCGGGTGATGTGCGCGGCCAGCAGATTGACCACCAGCACCAGGCCCAGCAGCCAGCCCCCGGGGAGAACGGGGATTCTCAGCGCCGTTCCCGGCGGCGTCCACCAGACAAAGAGACTGTGGAAAAACTGCGCCTGGGTCGCGTATAGGCCCAGCCGCACCTGCGCGAGCGTCCCCGCGAACACCAGAATCAGCGCCAGCGCCAGGAGGACCACTGTCAACCATAGCGAGCCGAAGAACCTGACGAAACGGGGGATCATGGCTGGGGAAAGCTGACGGTCTGCACGAACTTGACAAACGCCGCCTTCTCCTGTCCGACCAGCGGCGCGTCCCCGGTCAGTTTGAAAAACCAGGTGTTCGTCCCGCGCGGGACGATGACGGCCGCCAGACGCGGGAATGTGCCGCCGGGGTTGGAGAGGTCCACCAGCGTGGCCTTCCCGCCGGCCACATCAATGGATTGGATCTCGGAGGCCAGTTCGCTTTCCGGCAGCGGCTGGAGACCGATCTGCGCGCGCCAGCGGTTCACATTTTGGAACGTGCCGCCGACATCGCCGGGAAAAGCGCTGACAGAGACCCGGGCGCTCTGGCCCTGGGCGCCGGCGATGGAAAAACTTTTGACCACCATCGGGCTGTTGGTCGAGGCGGTCCAGTTGGTCGGCGGATGCCAGACCGGCGCCGCCGGCTCCGCAAACGTC
>JBEKAN010000030.1:0-18544 GCA_050015895.1 Verrucomicrobiota bacterium | reverse complement strand
CAGCATCCTGCGGATCAGGCGGGCCTGAGCCTGGCCGTCCAGTGGAAAGCCGGGGCGGTGGACTGGAGCAAGGTCAAATTGCGGGCCGAGCTTCGCGGCGTGCTGGGCAACACCATCCACACCACGACGCTCGAAATGCCAGTCAAGAAATCTGGCTGGTTCGGCAATTGGACGGAGTTCAAGATCCAAGGGCCGGATTTCCAGCAATTCGGCCAGTTGGTCGCCTGGCGCGTGACCCTGTGGGAGGGGGACAAACAACTGGGCGCCCTCCAGTCCTTCCTCTGGTCCGGCGTCGGCCAGACCCAGGACTGAATTCTTCTCCGGGGAGCGCGCAGCCCGCATCGCTGCAGCCCGCACACATGCGGGCCAGCCTGCCTGTTGTTCCATCTGGCCAGTCCGTTGTTGTTCCATCTGTCCAGCTTGCAGTTGTTCCATTTCGCCCTCGTGTGCAGCGGTCGGCGGGCGCATCTTGCAACCGCCACCATGCTCCGATCGTTCAATGGTGCCCCAATGGTGGTGCCCGCCTCCGTCAGCGCCAACGGCGCGCTCTCATACCAGCCTGGGGCAACGCCCCAGGTCCCAATTCGCAAACACGCCAAGGGCTGAAAGCCCGCCCCATATCGGGCACATAATCTGTTGCGGCTTGAAAGCGCGAAGCGTCTTGCATTGCGCCAGACCACTGGCGCTTTCAGATCACCATACCACAGTTCTCTCGTTGCAAGAACGCGCGACCGGGCCAGGCAGCGAGTTTTGGAGAATCAAGGATGGCGAATCCACCGCGTCTGGAGCACGAACTGATGGTACTTGGAGCAGCAAGAAAAGGAGGCTATAGTTGCGGCCATCAACTCCGCGCGCGGGAGGTCTTCCGCTTGTTCTTGAATCAACCAACTCCGCCATCTTTATGAAAGAGCTTCCAACGCCTTCCCAAGCCGTTCCAACTCGGATCGGCCGTCGGTCAAGCGCCGCTGGTGCTCCTCCAAAACGGCGGGCGGCGCCTTCTGCGAGAAAGCGGGGTTGGCCAGCTTCTGCTCGGCCTTCTTGATGTCAGCCTCGACTTTGGCCATTTCCTTTTGCAGGCGCTCCCGCTCCGCTCCAAGGTCCATCAACCCCTCCAGTGGCAGATAAAGCTCCCCCAACTCGGAGCGCGTCGAGGGCGTGCCCTGCTTCGGCGTGAAATTGGCCTGAACTTCCAGCGACTCCGCGTTGAGCAACTGCCGCATCGCCGCCAGGTCCTCCGGCCCCGCTGCCCCCGCCGGCTTGAAAATATATTTGACTTTCTTGTTTCCCGGAATGTTTCCCGCCCGGCGCAGATTGCGGCCCTGCGTGACGAACTCGTTCCGCGCGTCCACCTCTTTGAGGAATCTCCCGTCCAGCCCGTAATACGCGCGAAAATCGGCGTCCAGCGCCTTGGGCCAATGGGCGAACAGGATCGTGTCGCCCCCCTGGTCCGCCGGCAAATCCCGGTGAAATCCCATCCCGTGCCAAAGCTCCTCGGTGATGAACGGCAGAAACGGGTGGAACAGCCGCAATGTGTTGGACAGCACAAAATCCATCACCGCCAGCGTGTTGGCTCGGCGCGCTCCGGCTCCGGCGGCGCCCGCCGACTCCCCCGCCCCCGTCAGCGCCGATTTGCAGGCCTCCAGATACCAGTCGCAATACTCGCTCCAGAAGAAACGGTACAGGGTCTGCGCCGCCTCGTTGAATTTGTATCGCCCCAGCGAATCGGTCAGTTCCCCGATTGCCTGGTCCAGCTTGAGCAGGATCCATTTGTCGTCGGGCGTCAGAAGCTCCGGGCGGATTTCGCCCTCGGTTTCGCCCGGCTGCATCTGGCGGAATCGGCAGGCGTTCCAGAGCTTGTTGCAAAAATTGCGGCCCAACTCCACCTGCTGCTCGTCATACAGCACATCCTGCCCCAGCGGCGCGGAGCGGATCACCCCGAAGCGCAGCGCGTCCGCGCCGTATTGGCTGATCAGGTCCAGCGGATCGGGCGAGTTGCCCAGGCTCTTGGACATTTTCCGCCCCTGCTTGTCGCGGATGATGCCGGTGAAATAAACATTCTTGAAGGGCATTTCCCCCATGAACTCGTAGCCCGCCATGATCATGCGCGCCACCCAGAAGAAAATGATATCCGGCCCCGTGACAAGGTCGCTGGTCGGATAAAACTTCTTCAACGTCTCCGTCTGCTCCGGCCACCCCATCGTCGCAAACGGCCATAGCCAGGAACTGAACCAGGTGTCCAGCACGTCGGGGTCTTGGGTAAGGCCAAGTTGCTCCAATTTCTGAATCTCAAATTCTGAAATAGTTGCAGCTGCAATTAAAAATCCTTTATTTATGTCAACACGAAATGTCTCATTTGGGAAACGAATGAACGTAGTGTGGCCGTCTTTACCAGAAAGAGACAATTCGACACCCGCATAGTTCTTAAGGACGCGAGGATCCGAGGGTCGTTTGGAAATCCAAGAACTCAATTTGGCAGCTTCCGCCTCTGGAATTGAGCCAGAGCAATTAATCGAGTTCCAAAAGCCAGTCCATACTGGAATTCGATGCCCCCACCAAAGCTGGCGACTGACACACCAATCCTGAAGGTTCGTTAGCCAATGTTCGTAGACTGATACCCATCTAGCCGGATGGAATTTGATTCCGGGCATTTGCTCACCACCCACGACCTTTCCATGTGCTCGAAGCACAGCGTGTAGTGAGTCTACAATACTCGGATACTTCAAAAACCACTGGAGGCTCAAGCGAGGTTCAATCTGCACATCCGCCCGTTCACTAAAGCCAACTTTGTTTGTGTATGATTCTTCTCTGTCAAGAAAACCAAGCTCTGCGAGTTTTGCTGCTGCAACTTTTCGTGCTTTGAAGCGGTCAAGACCAACTAAATCCTCGCCTGCGGCTTGGGTCATGAAGCCTTTTTCATCAATCACTTCAGGCCTATAATCTATCAAGTGATCTCTTTTGCTCGCAACATTATAGAACTCTATTCTCTCTTCGGCTGTAGCGTTAGGAGATAGACTTTTGAGAGGATGCTTTTCAATCCATTGGCGCACGTATCTTCGCATGATTTCAAAGTCCGCCTTGTCGTGTGCCGGGGTGACTTTCAAAACGCCAGTGCCAAACTTGGAGTCCACATGCTCGTCGCCGACAATGGGAATGAGTTTCCGCTCCCGCGGCAATTCCGCCGGCAGCGGACGCGCGACGTGCTTGCCAATGAGATGCGCGTAACGCGGGTCTTTCGGATTCACCGCCACCGCCGTGTCGCCGGGAATTGTTTCCGGGCGCGTCGTGGCGATGGTCAGAAAAGTTCCCGGCTCTTCGGCGACTTCCACTTTGAAATAGTAGAGCAAGCCCTTTTGCTCCTTCATCACCACCTCCTCGTCGGACAGCGCGGTGAGCGAGGCGGGACACCAGTTCACCATCCGTTTGCCGCGATAGATCAGCCCCTTCTTGTAAAGCTCGACGAAGACTTTCTGCACACAGCGCGAGTACTCCGCGTCCATCGTGAAGCGCTCGCGCGTCCAATCGCACGACGCGCCGAGCTTCTTGAGCTGCTGGATGATGATGCCGCCTTTTTCGTTCTTCCATTTCCAGACCTCCTCCAGAAATTTCTCGCGCCCCAGATCGTCCCGGTGCCGGATCTTGCCGGCCTTCTTCAACGTCCGCTCCACCGCCGTCTGTGTGGCGATGCCGGCGTGGTCGGTGCCGGGCAGCCAGAGCACCTCCTTGCCATCCATGCGCGCCTTGCGGGCGAGGATGTCCTGGAGCGTGTTGTTGAGCACGTGGCCCAGCGTCAGCACGCCGGTGACATTGGGCGGAGGAATGACAATCGAGTAAGCCGGTTTGCTCGAATTCGGATTGGCCGTGAAACAGTTTCGATCCAGCCAGAACTGGTACCATTTCTCCTCGACGGACTGCGGTTCGTAGGCTTTGGGGATTTCGGCCATAACATCAACAAATTACCTCAAATTGGCCGATCTGGCGAAAATGACGGTCTGCCGCCGCCGCCTGGCGGATGCCCAGGCGGCGCACAGTGAATGATACCGCGTCGCAAAGGGACCTGTTTCCGGCTCTTTGTCGTCGCGCAACAAAATCCAATACGAAGAATCCATGAAGACTCGCTGGATCATGTGGAGCGATTCACCTCGATGTCGTAAGCCGCCGCGCTGGCCGGGTTGGTGTAATAATCTTCCGGCAGCGGCGGCGACTCAACCCATTTGCCGTTCCGCTTCATCCATTTCTTTGGGCACCCATAAATGTAATGGTCGTGATTGATCGCCCCATCCTCCGGCCCAATGAACCCCGGATCCGCAGGCGGCGCCAGAAGAGGATTGTTGATCCACGCGCTTTCGGGAATTTCCATGTTTTCATTCATCTGTATCAACTCCCTTTTTCCATCAGCGCGTATTCCATGCTGTCCACTAGGGCCTGCAGGCTGGCTTCGATGATGTTCTGGCTCACGCCCACCGTGCCCCATTCCCGCCTGCCGTCGGTGGATTCGATGAGCACGCGCGTCTTGGCAGCCGTGCCGGTGTCGCTGTCCAGGATGCGCACCTTGTAATCCGTCAGCGTCACGCGTTTGAGCCGCGGATAAAATTTTGCCAGCGCGGCGCGCAACGCGCCGTCCAGGGCGTTGACCGGGCCGTCGCCCTCGGCCACCGTCTGCGCGCGCCTGGCCCCGACACGGACCTTGACCGTCGCCTCGCAGACAGATTCGTTCGCGTCACGGCGCAGGGAAACGTGATAGGCGTCCACGTGAAACAGCGGTTCGCGATGCTTGAGCGTCTTGCGGATCAGCAACGCCAGCGAGCCTTCGGCGGCCTCGAACTCGCAACCCTGGTTTTCCAGTTCCTTGACCCGCTGCGTGATGGTTTTGACCTCCGGCATTTCCGGCTTGAGATTGAAACCCAGCTCCGCGGCCTTCATCAATATGTTCGAGCGCCCGGACATGTCGCTGATGAGCACACGCCGGTAATTCCCGACGGCCTCCGGCTGGATGTGCTCGTAGCTGCGCGCGACACGGTCAATCGCATGGGCGTGCATGCCGCCCTTGTGCGCGAAGGCCGTCTGCCCCACCCACGGCTGCCGCGGGTCGTGCCGCACGTTGGCAATTTCATCCACAAACTCGGAAAGCTCCTTGAGCTTGGGCAGCGAACGGGCGGGCACGCCGCTTCTTTTCAATTTGAAGTGAACCAGCGGGATGACGCTGGTCAGGTTGCAGTTGCCCGTGCGTTCGCCGTAACCGTTGATGGTGCCCTGCACTTGGGCGGCGCCGGCTTCCAGGCCGGCCAGGGCGTTGGCCACGCCCAGGCCGCAATCGTTGTGCGTGTGGATGCCCAGTCGGGCGGTGAGTTTGCCCTTCGCAAACGCCGTGACCCGCGCGATTTCCTCCGGCAGACAGCCGCCGTTGGTGTCGCACAACACGATGCACTCCGCGCCCGCCTTCTCGGCCGCCTGCCACGTGGCCAGCGCGTATCGCGGCTCGTCCTTGAAGCCGTCAAAGCTGTGTTCCGCGTCGTAAATGACTGTCTTGCCCTGGTCCTTCAAAAAGCGGATCGTCTCGCCGATCATCGCCAGGTTTTCGTCCGGCTTGGCGCGCAACACCTCCGTCACGTGCAACAGCCACGTCTTGCCGACGATGGTGACGACCGGCGTTTTCGCCTCGAGAATCTGGCGCATCAAATCGTCCTTCTCCACGGCGACGCCCTTGCGCCGGGTCATGCTGAACGCGGCGATTTTCGCGTTCCTCCACTTGCGCCGGCTGGCCCGCGCAAAAAACTCCATGTCCTTGGGGTTGGATCCCGGCCAGCCGCCTTCGATATAATGCACGCCGAAGGCGTCCAGCTTCTCGGCGATGCGGAGCTTGTCCATCACCGAAAAATTGATGCCTTCGCCCTGGCTGCCATCGCGCAGGGTGGTGTCGTAGATCTCCACATCGGGTTTCATAAGGTTCCGGGCCGCCGGGCCGCCGGCGGCGGCGCGCCCGGAACCCAATTTCTACGTCACCCGCGCCGGATTTGCAAAGACCAAAACCGGGACGCCGCCCGCCCGCCCCGTCAATTCCGCCGTACGGCCAGCGTCAGATAAACCTGCTCATGCCGGGCGGGCGGAGTGGATTGCCAGTCCATGGCCTGGTCCACCACTTGCCGCATCTGTTGGAACCACCACTGCGCCCGCCGCGCGCGGCGCTGCCGCCGGTGCCAGGCGGCCGCCCTGGCCCTCGTCCGCCTTCCGGCAAACCCCATCTCCAGTTGACTGACTTCATTCGCTGCCATTTCAATTGTGTCGCGCATAAGTATTTTTCCTTTCTTACGCGCTCCACCCTACGCGGGCCACCTGGACAAAGGCTGTCCAACTGAAAGATTTTTTGAGATTTTTTTTGCCTGCGGATTTCGACCGTTTCAGGCTAGTTTCCTGGGATTTTGTGCTGATCGCGCTCAACAAACCTTATGGCGTCCTGTCCCGGTTCACCGCGGACGGCTCGCCCAACCGCACTCTGGCCGAATTTGGGTTCCCGGCCGGGGTTTATCCCATTGGAAGGCTGGACGCCGATTCGGAGGGGTTGCTCCTGTTGAGCGACGAGCCGGCGCTCAATGCCAGACTTCTGCACCCCACCCGCGCTCATCCGCGCGTCTATTGGGCACAAGTGGAAGGGGTGCCCTCGGCGGAGGTGTTGCGCAAGATTTCGCGCGGGGTGGTCGTGCAGGGGCGAAGGACGCTTCCCTGCCGGGCCTGGGCGCTGGACCCGGCGCCCAGCCTGCCGCCGCGTGTGCCGCCCATTCGTTTCCGAAAATCCGTCCCGGACAGTTGGATTGCCTTGGAATTGGTCGAGGGGAAGAACCGCCAGGCGCGGCGCATGACGGCGGCGGTGGGTCATCCCACGCTCCGATTGTATCGCGCGCAGATCGGGAGATTCCAAGCCCCCGGCCTGCCGCCGGGCCGCTGGGTGGTTCTCAACGAGAAGGACCGCGGGCTGGCGCTAGACTGACCGCGGCATCCAGTGGTCTCAGCGCCGGGTCATTCCCGCTGGAACACCGTGTAGCGCCAGATCCCGAAGGACGGCACGCCCCAGCGGGTGTTGTTGCCGGTCTCGTCCCCGTTCAACCGGCGTCCGGGCAGCCAGCGGCCGTCCACATTGATGCTCTCGTCCAGGCTGCGCAACACCACGCTGCCCGGCATGGGTGTGTTGGGCGTGAAGGCGACGGTCATAGGCCCGCCGACAATCCAATACTCGCCGGGGCCGGAATTGATGACCAGCCAGGAGGGAAAGGCGTTTGTGGGCGCCGGAGCCGGGGCGGGTCTCCCGGGTCCGCCGCCACGGCGGTCAACCACGCCGTAGGTGATGTTGAGGGTGTAATCCCCCAGCGTCACTTTCTGCGGCGGCTCGTTGGTGTCATACATCGGTTTGAGCATGGCGATGGCGCCCTTGCCTTGATTGTCGAGAATCACCGGAGCCAGACGGTCCAGGATGGCGTAAGTCTGGGCCATGGCATCCGGTCGCGGGGGTCCACCGGCGCCCCCCGCCGCGCCACGGCCACCACCGCCTCCGCCGCCTCCGCCGTCAATGCCAAAGGGCGAAAAGCCGATGGAGTTGAACTTGAGAAGGGCAATGAGGGCGTTGGCCGGGTTGGCTTGGACTTCGGGATTGAAGAGCGGTTTCCCGTTGCGGGTGTAGCGCACCAGAATGTCGGTGAAGTAGGGGTCGTAGATGTCCGGCGCCAGAATGTCAAGGTTCGGAGCGCAGCACTTCCAGATGTCATGCACCTCCGGCTCCGGGCAGCCGCTGGGAAACTCGCCGGGCCGCGGCTCGGGGGCCTTTTGCAGCCAAGTGTTGACATACATGGGGATGTTGTATTCCGCCTTGCCCGCCGCGGCCACCTTGTTGATGTAGGTGGAGTATCGCCAGGCCATGAAAATTTCGTCCGACGCCCAGTTGAAATGCCGCCAAGTTGTGTCGTACTCCTCCTGGGTCATGTCCGAGACGGTTGTGTACTGCTGCGGCTTGCCGGGACCAAAGACTTCCGCCCAAGTGCCCGAGGTCTTGAAACCGTTGGCGCCCCAGACGCCGAGAAGTTCCGGAGCCAGGGTGTCTTTGTGCTGGACGAGATAGTTCATCAAAGGCGCGGGCACCGGCTTGGAGTAGGCGTCGTCGGCGGCGGGAACGTGGTCGCGGGAATCGCCCAGGACGCCCACCTCGTTCTCGACCTGCATCATCAGAACGGTGTGCTCTTTGCCATCCACCTCGCGGATGTGGCGCATGAGGGCGGCGAACGCCCGCGCGTCGGCGTCGCGGGTCGCGTCGCCAAAGGTGGAGAGGACGTTCAAGGTTTTGCCGTCGCGGTCTTTGACCCAGGGGAAGCGTTTCGGATCGGCCTTGACCCAGAGCGGCTGGAAGGAGGATTCGCCGTTCTTCCAGCTTGCGAACCAGAGGATGACCAGACGCAGGTGGTTCTGCCGCGCGCCCTGGATGGTGTCGTCCACGGTGGTGAAATCAAAGCGCCCCTCCTGCGGCTCAATGATTTCCCAAGCGGCGACGGCCAGGACCGTGTTGAAGTTGCGCTGGGCAAGCTGGGGCCAGATCGGCTCCATGAAGGCGCGGCTGGAGGTGCTGGTGCCGCGCAGTTCGCCGCCCAGGACCAGGAACGGTTTGCCATCCACGATGAGCTGGGTCGCCCCATGCCGACTTTCCAAATGCGGCTGCGAGGGGTCCATCGCTTGCGCCCTCCGCGGCGAGGCCAGGGCCGCGGCGGCCAAAGCCAAGATTGTGAGGAGATGTGTTTTCATTTGTATGATTGTCTGTTGCTTGCGTTCGTGCCGGTCTCAGTTCCAGTCATTCCCGTTGAAACACCGTGTAGTGATAAATTCCAAACGATGGCATGTTCTGCCAGACCGAGTTGTTGTGGGTGTCGTCCCCGTTCAACCGGCGTCCGGGCAGCCAGCGGCCGTCCCGGTAGATGCTCTCTTCGAAGCGCCCCAATATGACGCTGCCCGGCCGGCCAGTATTGGGGGTGAAGGTGACGCTCATCGGCCCGCCCACAAACCAATAATCGCCGGGGCCTGAATTGATGACTAGCCGCACGGGCGATGAATTGGTAAAGCCGCCGCCCGCGCCGGGTCCCCTCCCGCCGCGTCCGGTTTCCCCGCCGCCCGCACCGGCTCCTCCGCCAGCGCCACCGCGTCCTCCGCCGCCGCGGCCGGCGACCTCGGCTGGCTCGACAACCATGCCTTCCGCTCCGACGCCGCCAGCGGCCGCCTCGCCGCCATCTGCTCCTCCGGCGCCTGCTCTCCCGCCACCGCCGCCACCACCGCCGCCGCCACCGCCGCCACCACCGCCGCCACCCCGTCGGCCACCACCGCGGCCACCGCCGCCGCGGCCGCCCCGGCCGCCACCACTGACGCCGTAGGTGAGCCTCAGAGTGTAATCCCCCAGCTTCACTACTTGCGATGGAACATTGGTCGGATCCATCGGTTGGAGGAACCGGATCGTGTCCTTGCCTTGATTGTCGAGAATCACCGGCGCCAAGTAGTCCAGGATGGCGTAGGTCTGGGAGAGGACTTCCGCCGGCGACGGCCCGTTGGTATTCGCCGTCAGCCTCTGCTCCTCGATGGCAAACGGTGAAAAGCAAATGCTATTGTACTTCAAGAAAGCAATGAGGGCGTTGGAGGCGTTGACGCTGGTTTCGGGAATAAACAGCGGATTGCCGTTCCGGATGAATCGTTCGCAAGTCTCGGAGAACAGCGGGACGTAGAGGTCCGGCGCCAGGATGTCCAGCTTCGGGGCGCCAAAGCGCCAGATGTCATGCACCTCCGGCTCCGGGCAGCCACTGGGAAACTGCCCCGGCTGCGGATGGCTCGGCTCCTGCAACCAGGTGTTGCAGTACATCGGGATGTCGTATTCCGCCTTGCCGGCGGCGACCACTTTGCCGACATACATCGAGTAGCGCCAGGCCATGAAGGCCTCGTCCGAAAGCCAGTAGGACTTATGCCAGGCGGCGTCGCTTTCCGACGCCGGGATTGGCGGAACAAAATCCGGCCGGCCCGGACCAAAGACTTCCTCCCAAGTCCCCGATGTCTTCATGCCATTGGCGGCCCAGACCGCGCCCAGTTCCGGGGCCAGGGTGTCTTTGTGCCGCACCAGATAGTTCATCAAATCGCCCGGCACGGGTTTGGCGTAGGCGTCGTTCGCCGCGGCAATGTGGTCCCGGGAGTCGCCGAGAACGCCGACCTCGTTCTCGACCTGCATCGCCAGCACCGTGTGCTCCTTGCCGTCCACTTCGCGGATGTGGCGCATGAGCGCGGCGAAGGCCCGCGCGTCGGCGTCGCGGGTGGCGTTGCCAAAGGTGGAAAGAATGTTCAAGGTCTTGCCCGCGCGGTCCTTGGCCCACGGGAAGCGGTTCGGGTCGGCCTTCACCCAGAAGGGTTGGTAGGAGGATTCCCCGTTCTTCCAGCTTCCGAACCAGAGAATGACCAGGCGCAGGTGGTTTTGCCGGGCGCCCTGGATGGTGTCGTCCACCGTGGTGAAATCGAAGCTTCCCTCCTGCGGCTCGATCAGTTCCCAGGTGACGACCGCCAGGACGGTGTTCAGATTCCGCCGCGCCAGTTGGGGCCAGATGGGCTTCATGTACTCGCGGCTTGACGTGCTGGAATTGCGCAGTTCCCCGCTGAGCATCAGGAACGGTTTGCCATCCACGATCAGTTGGGTTGCGCCGTGGCGGGTTTCCAGATGCGGCTGCATGGGGTCGGACACCGCTGGCGCGGATAGTGGGGACGCCAGGGCCGCGGCGGCCAGGCCGAGGCAGAAGGGGAGGAGACGGGTTTTCATTGGAGCATTGTTGTTTATTGCTGTCACTGGACTGATAAATTTTTGGGCGTGACAATGGTTTGCGCCAAAAAAGCCAATGTGTCAATGGAATTGAGAAGTTTGTGGAATTGAGAGGTTTGCCGTTGACATTCCCGCGCCGGGGGTGCTTCTCTGGTAATTGAATTATGAGGAGATTTATGAGGAGATTTCAGAAATGGGCTTTTCTTTTCGGCGGCGCTTTGCTTTTCGGGATGGCCTGCCCGGGGCAGATCGTCCAAGCGCCCAATCCCAATGCGGGTCCGCGGATGTCGGTCACGGGCACGGTGTTTGACGCCTCCGGCGCGCCGGCGCCCGGGGTGGTCCTGATTGTGGTGCCGCAGACCGCCGGGCCGAACGCGCAATGGCAAAGTGACGCCAATGGAAAATACACTGTCAATTGGCAAGCCCGGCCAACCACCGGCAGGGGACCGGCCATTGTGTATTCGCTGGTCGCCCGCGACTTGGGGCACAATTTGGCCGCAGCCCACGCGGTGGATGAAACGACCACCAACCTGGACCTGCGCCTGCAACCGGGGCTGACGATCTCCGCCAAGGTTCAGGAAGCGGATGGCAAACCGATCCCCACCGCCGCGGGAACCCTGTTCATTTACCCGGAAACCAGCGGAATCGGCTCTTCGATCACCAGAGCGGCCCCCGTCAATGCGGATGCCCAGGGTCGCGTTCAGTTCACGGCTTTGCCCCAGGGCTACCGCTATTCGGTCACGGTTCGGGCGCCGGGTTACGGCTCGCCCCAAGTGCCGATGATTCAAGCCGCGCAAACGCAAACCACCCGCCTCGATCTGGCCCCCGTTGTGCTCAAACTGGCCAACCTCAAACTCGCCGGCCAGGTGTTGGGCGCGGACGGACAACCCGCCGCCGGAGTGCGGGTCTCCACCGCGGGGGCGGGCCAAGCGCAGACCAACGCCCCGACGGACGCGACAGGACACTTCTCCTTCATCGTCTGCGATGGGCCGGTCACTGTGACTGCCTTCCTCCAAGGGGCCAGCGACCGCACGAACACCGTTGGCGGCGACACGAACGTGGTCCTCCGGCTTCCGGCCGTCAACAACCCCGCCACGAGCACAATGGTCCTCCCAAACAACAACCCCGCCGTCAGTGGGTCGGTGACGATCACCGGGATCGTGTTCGATCCCTCCGGCGCGCCCGCGCCCGGAGTGACCTTTTTGGTGACGCCGGGAGGCGCCCTGAATCAGGACCTGAAGAGCGACGCTGGCGGCAAATTCGCGGTGTCCTGGCGGCCTCTGCAATTTCCGCCTGGGGCGGGGCCTCAGAATATCGTGTATTTGTTGGTGGGGCGCGATTTGGAGCACAATTTCGCCACAACCGTCGAAGTGGACGAGAAGACCACGAACCTGGACCTCCACCTGCAGGCAGGACTCGCCTTGTCCGGTTCCGTGCAGGACAACGAGGGCGCGCCGGTGAAGACGGCGACCTTGCGGCTCTTCATGACCGCCGCCCGGTCCACTGCGATGATTGACCCGCAAGCGGTCCAAGTGGATGAGCAGGGGGCCTTCCGCTACAGCGCCCTGCCGCCGGGGCGGGCCTACCGCTTGAATGTGACCGCCCCCGGGTTCGGCAACGCCACCGCGCAAGTCGCGGAGACCGAGACGCAAACGGCCAGGCTCCAACTGCCCCCGATCCAGCTCAAGCCGGCGGATCAAAGGTTGGAAGGACAGGTGGTGGGGCCTGATGACAAGCCCATGCCGGGCGTGACCGTGCGCGTGAACGGGCCGGGTCAACCCAGCGCCAGCGCGCCCACCGACGCCAACGGACATTTTGCATTGAAGGTCTGCGAGGGAATGGTGCGCGTGATGGCGAGCGTGCAACCCGGCGCCGCGAACGGGCAGTTCCTCTCCGGCAACGTCCAGGCGCAGGCGGGCGACTTGAATGTGGTAGTCAAACTGGCCGGCCGTCAAGTCGCTCCAGTGCCGGTTCAAGGGCCGGGTGCGGGACTGGCGCGGCCGCCTGCGGCGCTGTCGTGGATGGAGCAATCGCGGCAGGTTCCCTTGAAAGAACCCATCTGGAGTTGGGCGGGCATCCTTGATTGGCCTCAACAGCACCGGGTGGCGATGATCGTTCTGATATGCGCGCAGATCGCCGTCCTGCTTGGCACAGCGGGCGCTGTTTTTTGGCGGACCCGCGCCCCGCGCAGTCAGCCCGCTGAAGTGGATGGAACGCCTAGATGACTTTTCGTGGATTTGTTGGGTCATTTCCTGCTTTCATGTGCGATTGATTTCGCCATTATTCCTCCAAGATGTTTTCCGAAATCCGATCAGTCCACTTCGCCGGCATCGGCGGCACGGCCATGGCGGCGGTCGCGGCGGCCATGCGCGACAAGGGCTTCGCCGTCACCGGCTCGGATTACAACATCTATCCGCCCATGTCCACTTTCCTGGCGGCGAAGCAAATCGAAGTCATGCCCGGGTACGCCGAGTCCAATCTGGCCCGCAAGCCCGATTTGGTGGTGATCGGCAACGCCCTCTCCCGCGGCAACGCGGAGGTGGAGGCCGTCCTGGACCACAAAATGCGCTATTGCTCGATGCCGGAGCTGCTCAAGGAGTATTTCCTCCGCGGCAAACGCTGCATCGTCGTCAGCGGCACGCACGGCAAAACCACCACCACCTCCCTGCTGGCCTGGGTATTCGAGCACAACGGGCTGAATCCCGGCTTCCTCATCGGCGGCGTCCCAGTCAATTTCGGCCAGGGCGGCCGCTTCACCGACAGCCCGTGGTTCATCATCGAGGGCGACGAATATGACACGGCTTTCTTTGACAAGCGCAGCAAATTTGTCCATTACCTTCCCGAGGTGGTGATTGTCAACAATCTGGAATTCGACCACGCGGACATTTTCGAGAACCTCGCCGCGGTCCAGACTTCCTTCCGCCGCCTCATCGCCCTGATCCCGCGCAACGGCCAGCTCCTGGCCAACGGCGACGACCCGAACCTGGCCCTGCTGCTCGACGTGACCCATTGCCCCGTCAAGCGCTTCGGGTTGCGCGAGGAGGGCAGCGTCCACGCCTTCAATCTGCGCTACGGACCCACCGCCACCGAATTTGAGATTCCCAGCTTCAAGTTCCACCTCAACATGGTGGGCGAGTTCAACGCGCGCAACGCCCTGGCGGTGGTCGCCGCGGCCAAGCATTGCGGCCTCTCCAACAAACAAATCCAATCCGGCTTCGACACCTTCAAAGGCGTCCGCCGCCGCATGGAAGTCCGGGGCGTGCCCGGCGGGGTGACGGTGGTGGACGATTTCGGCCATCACCCGACGGCGCTGCGCGAGACACTGCGCGCGCTGCGGCTGCGCTATTCGCAGGAGCGCATCTGGGCGGTGTTCGAGCCGCGCAGCAACACCACGCGGCGCAACGTCTTCCAAAAGGAACTGGCCGAATGCTTCGCCGACGCCGACGCGGTGATCGTCGGGCAGATCGCCCGGCTGGAATTGCTCAAGCCCGAAGAAAGGCTCGACCCTGTCAAGCTGATGCAAGACCTCAAAGCGGCCGGCAAAACCGCCGCCTACCTGCCCGACACCGACGCCATCGTCGCCCACCTGCGAAAAGAGGCCCGCGGAGGCGACGTGATATGCGTCTTCAGCAACGGCGGCTTCGGGAACATCCACGAGAAACTGCTGGCCGGCTTGGGCGGTGGAAAATTCTAAGGGCGCCGGCGAAACGTCTCCTGTCTGAATATGACCGACGATTTCTGGATCATCCTTTGGGATTTGTTCAATCCCCGCACCTTTGTGGGCGCGGCGATGTTGGCGGTCGTCATCGGACTCCTGGCGTGGGTGATGGGCGAAGCGGTGCGTCTGATCGTGCAGAAAGTGCTCGAAAAGCCCGGCCCGGCGGCGGAACAGGCCGGGGTTCTGTTCCTGGGGCAACTGGCCCGGGCGGGAGTATGGTTCATCGCGTTCGTTTCCTATGCCAACCTGGTGCCCAAGGTGGAGGAGTTTCTGGATCCCAGCACGTTGCCGGGCGCGGCCTTTGCCGCTGTGGTCGCATTGGTTCTGGCATGGCTGGTGGGCCGCGCCCTTCGGCTGACGGTCCATCGAGTCCTGGAAAAGCGGGGCAAGTCCATAGACCAGACCGCCGTCTCTTTCCTCGGACAACTGGCGCGGGTGTTGGTTTGGGTCTTTGTTTTCATTTCTTATACGCGCTATATCCCCGCCCTGCGGGTAATGAACACCACCTGGCTGGCCAGCGTCGGCGTCATCTCGGTCGTCGTCGGCATGGCGGCGCAAAACACGCTGGGCAACCTGATCGCCGGCTTTTCCCTGGTGCTCTACCGGCCGTTCCAGATCGGCGACCACCTCCAAGTCACCGCCCCCGGCGGCCAGGAAACCGGCGTGGTGGAAAGCGTCAACCTGGGCTACACCATCCTGCGGGCGGGCGACCAGCGGCGACTGGTGATCCCCAACAGCCTCATGGCCAGCCAGACTTGCGTCAACCTCTCGATGTCCGGCCCGCGCGCCGCCTGCGTCGTGGCGCTGACGCTGGAGCACGAATCGGACGCGGACAAAGCCCGCCAAATCCTGCTCGACATCGCGCGGAAAAACCCCAAGTCCGTCGAGCCCCCCGACTGTCGCATCTCCAACCTGTCCCGAGCCGGAGTCACCTTGACCCTGACGGCCTGGGCGGCCAGCTCGCTCGTCGCGGGCGACCTGAAATGCGACATATTGGAGGCGGCCAAAACACAATTCGACGCGTCCGGCATCAAAATCCCCCGCGACTACGAGATTGACCCGCCGGGCAAGGACAGCCCATAAACCTGCCTTCCGACCGCTCCGGCAGAGCGATGGTCCCGCAGAGATGCGACCGACCTTGCCATTTATTGCCATTTGGAGGCATGGGGGGGACATTTTTTACCGTAATTAACCTTGATTAACCTTGATTAGCCTTGATTGACCTTGATTGGGGGGCAGTGTTCAGAAAGGCTAAAGGCTGAACGATGGGAGGAAGGATGGAAAACCGGCGCCTTGAGGCATAAAACAGGTTTTTGCCAGGAAAAATACCACGATTATGCACGATCAAGCACGATTGGGCACGATTGGACCAGGTTGGGTGGACAGTGGACAATGAGCCGCGGGCAGGGCGTCGGAATGGCGATTTTTTGCCATTTGGAGTCATAAATTTGTTTTCCGGGGTGGATCTGCTTGGCGACTCATGCTGGCGCGACAAGCGGCCTGGCAATTTGACTGGGTATTTGCCCCTCATGCGCGAAACCGTATCACAATTGTTTAGATTTGTCAATATGTTTTGATGTGAGTTAGAAGAAAAGGAATCGAACGCGAGGGCGCCAGACGGCAAAAGACGCATCGAGCCCGGTAACCGCATCGGAGTGAAGCACTTGCCGCGAAAAGGCTCAAAAGGCTCAAAAAAGGAATTCAGGGATTGTTCACCGCGAAATACGCGGAGCACACGAAAAAGCGGGCTGACGATTTGGGAACTTGGGCGGACTGAAGCGGTTTTGCCGCGAATGATCACAGCGCGGCCAGCCGCAACCGAAACTGGAATGGGCCATCAGATCAACACAGATTGACACAGATAACCTTCATTGGGCTTCCCAATGCGGCAATGGCGGGGTGTCCGTTTCACCGCCGATGGCACCCTTGGGGGGTCTGGAGCCGTTAACCCGTTAGGACCCGCGAAAACATTGGGGATTTTTGAAGTTTTACCCGTTAGGAAACCCGTTAGGAAGCGTCAGGGAGCCGTAGGAAGAAGTGGGGAGTGAGGAGTGCTGAGTGGAGAGTGGGGAGTGGGGAAAGCCGATCACTGATTCACAACTCGCTGATAATCATGCACTTGCCTCGAAAGGACGGCATGGAAAGGCCGACTGAATGGTAATCCGCGAATTTCGCCAATGAACGCGAATTGATCCGGGAGACGATTCCGGCCACGCTGATTGAGGGAATGAGCGCAAAGGCGCGGGAAACGCAAAGGCGCCAAGCCGGGCCTCCTGGTTCACGAAGGCCTGCTGGCGGAAGTGCCGACATTCTCCAACTCTATTCAGGGCTACCTTCACACCTCAAGGCTTTGGGAGGGGGGACGGGATCAAGACTGAAGAGTTCTGTCAAATCCAGAGTGTCCTTATTCCAGGACTGCTCCATCGGCGCGCAGGGCGACCATTCCGCGATGGTTTGACGGTTTGCCGCTCCCGCGTAAGTGCTTGCTGTTCAATCAGTTGCGCTTGACATTGGACAAGACTATTGTTTGACCCCTTTGGCCCCTTTTGGCGAATGGGAACCTGGGGCGTTGCCCCAGGCTGGTATGAGAACGCGCCGTTGGCGCTGACTTTGGGATTCACCCAAAGGGTGGGGCCGTTTCGGACGGCAGATTCCGTCGGCGAGACGCCGACGGATGCGACCGAGAGGTTAAGAACAACGGCAGGCTGGCCCGCAGCGATGCGGGCTGGTCGCGCTCCCGGGAAAGTGCGCCCCCCGGAACATTTCGCGGCCGCGTCAGGCGACAGTTGGGCCGACCCAGCCATCGTCGCCAAGCACAATCCCGCCGCGCTTCGGGCGACTCACTCCGCGGGGCCGGCGAAAGGGTCGCCTTTTTGCAGGGAGGCGAGGACCTGGGGGTCGCGCACGTCCACCCATCGGCCCTGGATTGGAAGACCTGCCAGACGATGGCCGGCGGCCAGCAGGGCGGCCAGGGCGTCGGTCAGCTCGTATTCGCCGCGGGGGGATTTTTCCAGGCGGGCGGTGAACTGGAAGAGCAGGGGTTTGAAAATGTAGATGCCGGCGTTGTACCAGGCCGTCTGGCCCGGACGCAGACGGCCCTGGCGGCGGAGTTCCTCGAGTTGGGCGGGGGTGGGCTTTTCGACCAGTTGTTCCAGGCAGAAGTCCTTGTCAAAGAAAAACAGCCCGCCTTTGGTGACATCCTCGCTCCCCCCCCAGCAGGTGACCAGGCCGGAGAAAGGGCCGGCGCCGTAGCGGCGCAACATTTCCTGGTAGGTTTGCGGGCGGACCAAAATATCGCCGTAGGTGAGGACGAAATCCTCGGCGCCGACAAATTGCCTGGCGACTTCCGGCGCCCTGCCCGTGCCGTCCTGGACGGCCTGGCGGCCAAAGGAAATCCTGGCATTCCATTTTGAGCCGTCGCCGAAATGGCGTTCGACGGCCTCCGCCTGAAATCCGGTGACGATGAAGAAGTCGCGTACGCCCGCCGCGAGGAGTCCCTGGAGGATGTGCTCCAGAATGGGTTTGCCCTGGACGCAGAGCATGGGTTTGGGCAGCGCGGAGGTCAGGTCGCCCATGCGGGTGCCTTTGCCGGCGGCCAAAATGACTGCTTTCATCGTTCCCCCAAATAAACCGGACGCGGTGGAGGCGCAATCAAAACCGGAGGGGGTCTGCCGGGATTGGGATTAAGATTAGGATTGGGACTGGGGCTTGGGCGGATCGTCGGCGGGCTTGAGGACGACTTCCAGGCCCTCGCGCGCGGCGTCCACTTGCAGGGATTCGTGGAGGGTGGCGACGAAGGCGCGGCCCCACTCGACCATGCGGGTGATTTTTTCGTCGTCGTGGGAGGGGTCGTGATGGAAGAGAAACAGGCGTTTGACGTCGCTGTGCGTGGCCAGCGCGACGGCGTCGTCCACGCAGCCGTGGCCCCAGCCGACGCGGGTCTGGTATTCGTTGAGGTCGTACTGGGAGTCGAGAATGAGGACATCGGCGCCGCGGAGGAAGTCGGCGAT
>JBEKAN010000029.1:0-18726 GCA_050015895.1 Verrucomicrobiota bacterium | reverse complement strand
GGTCAACAACCTGTTTCAAAGCTTCTTTCATATAAATTTCCTTTCCAGCAGGACCTGCCAAATCCGGCAGCATCCAAAAATTCACGCTCAGGCTGCATCCTCGGAGTCACTCCAGTTGTCCAGAACCAGGACGGATGCAGGAAGCGATGACTCTTGGCACGCAGAATGAGCCGTGGGCAGAAGTTCCTCCCAATGCCTTCTCCCATCGTAGCTGAGAACGGCAAGGCAAACGGAATTCACATGGTGATTATGCATTGCTATCGAGGCGTCTGCCCAGGCGGTGCGTACAGGACTCGGCTTTCGCCGAGCGCCCATGTCTCATTCGGACCACTCGGGCCGGCACTCCCATGGGGATGGCATATTCCACCGTTTGTACCTGGCAGCGCTCTGGAAACCAGGACCACGCCAATTACAAATCCGGCTTGATCACCGTTGCATGGTGACCCGCAAGGGAAAGAAAATGTTCGTGGACATTGCGGGCGAGTTTACGGAGGCGGAGTTGGAGCACAAGGCGAGGGGCGTGCAACGGGTCTGGGAGTGGGAGGCAGCGTGAATGCGAACCAATCTTCTTGACAGCGTATTTTCAGGGCTCGACTTTTGCGCTTCTGAAATCTCTTCTGAACCACACAGGGGCTGATTCAGAAGGACACAACGAGGGATAATCGGCGCTTTCTGGCGATAAGTCAAGTGGAAATATGGTTTCCCTCCAAGGTGATCTGAATGGGGTTCAGAAGGTCGTGAGTTCAAATCTCACCGCCCCGACCATTTTCTTCATAGGCAAATCGTCACTTCTTAGCAAGCACCGATTGGTTGGAAGTCCCGACAAGATGTCCGTCAAGCAATGTACCACGATTGACAAATTATGATAAGCATTTTTTCGAGGCAATGAATACTATGGACACCGGATTACTATGAACAACCACTTTGTTAAACGTGCCGTCCAGATGGCGGCCGTCGTTTTGTCACCTCTGGCGTTCACTCCGGCCCACGCTGCGACCAATGCGGTTACGTCGCTGAATGACGATGGCGGCAGCGGGACCTTGCGCCAAATTCTGGCCAATGCCAGCGACGGGGACACGATCGTTTTCACCACCGACGGCGCCATCGCGCTGACCAACGGGGAACTGGACATCACCAACAGTCTGATAATCGCCGGACCAGGGGCGACGAACCTGGCGATTGGCGGCAACACCGGCAACCGCGTGTTCAACATCGCCAGCGCCAACGCGGTGGTGGCGATTTCCGATGTCACCATCTGCGATGGCGAGGCGCCCGCTGGAAGTGACGGAGGCGGGATTTACAACGAGGGATTTCTAACCCTGAATCGCTGTTTGCTGACGAACAATTCCGCCGGCGCCGGTGTCGAGGGCGGTACCGTCTTCGGCGATGGCGTTGTTGGCGGCACTGGCGGCACGGGTGGCTCGGGTGGCGGGGTGTATAACACGGGAAGTCTGACCTTGACGTCTTGCACATTTGCAGGCAACACCGCAGGCCCTGGCGGCATGGGGGGCGACGGTTTGTATTGGACTGGCGGCACCGGCGGCACCGGCGGATTGGGAGGCGGAGTATATAGTTCGGGCAGCCTGACTCTGACATCTTGCACCCTGGCCTCCAATACCGCCGGTCTCGGTGGCAGCGGTGGATATGGTCATACCGGCGAATATTGGGGAACTGGCGGCCAAGGCGGCGATGGCGGCGATGGCGGAGGAATATTTAGTTCAGGCGGTCTCACTCTTGTCTCTTGCACCCTTGCCTTCAATACCGCCGGCGCCGCCGGCGCCGCCGGTTATGGTGACACGTATCCCGGTTCACCAGGGTCATCCGGCACGAACGGTGGAGTGTGTGCCACCGCCGATGCCAGCGTGGTTTTCGCGCAAAACAGCCTCTTCGCGCTCAACATCGCAACTAACGGATCAAGTCCGGATCTCTCCGGCACGTTCACCTCGATGGGTCATAATCTGGTGCGGATCATCGACGGCTGCTCTGGCCTGACCAATGCCGTGAATGATGATCTGGTGGGCGGCAGCGGTTGCCCGCTGGAACCCTGCCTCGGCCCGCTCGCCGACAACGGCGGCCCCACGCCGACGATCGCGCCGCTGTCCGGCAGCCCGTTGATTGATGCGGGGGATGATTCCCTGGAGGGCGGCACGGACCAGCGCGGGTATCCGCGTTTGTCCGGCGCGCATGTGGACATCGGCGCGGTGGAAGTGCAATTCAATGCGGCGAATGCGAACCCTCTGTTGCTAATACCAGCTTGGTCGGGCGGCACGGGCGGCGGAGCCTTTCAAATTGCGTTCACCAATGCCGCATGCGCCGATTTCACGATGCTGACGACCACCAATCTGGCCTTGCCGCTGGCGAACTGGACCGTGCTTGGCAATATCCCGGAAATCTCCTCCGGCCAATATCAATTCACCGACTCCAGCACGACGAATTCACCCCAGCGCTTTTACCAAGTGGTCACGCCATAGATGAGGAGGCGTTCTGGGCCGTCAGCATCTGAACGAATTCCCAATCTGAATCCCCTTCTGCCCGGGCCTCCGGATTATGCACGAACATGCACCAGCCTCCTTGGGAAGTGGGGTAAAGGGCCAGCCGCAAAATACCGCCATCCGGAAATTCAATTTTTCAAATTTTTCGGCTTCACAATTCAAGTGGCAGGCCCCACCTTCGATGTGAACATGAAATCTTCTTCCAAGAGCGCCTCCAGCGCCAGGCGCGCTTCAAGCCCCGGTGTTGCGCCGGCCTTCCCAACGTACCAGCTCAAAATTACACTGGAGCTTGTCAAGCCGGCGATCTGGCGCCGGATATCCGTGCCCGGCAACGCGAGCTTGGGCTGGCTCCATGCGGTCATCCAACTGGCGATGGGCTGGACCAACAGCCACTTGCATCAGTTTGAGGTTGGCGGCCGGCTCTTCTCGGACCCGGCCGTCAATTCTCCAGGGTTCGAGGGCGAGCCGGAGGTCCTGGACGAAGCCAAGTTCTCCCTTCGGGATGTTGCTCCGAATGAGAAGCACGTTCTGCATTATGAATATGATTTCGGGGACGGCTGGCAGCACACCATCGCCGTGGAAAGAATCCTGCCGCCAGAGCCGGGCGCGGCAACGGTCGCCCGATGTCTGGCTGGAAAGCGCGCCTGCCCGCCAGACGACTGCGGCGGGCCGTGGGGCTATCAGGACTTGCTGAAGATTCTCCGCAACCCCAGGCATGAAGAGCACAATTCAATGAAAGACTGGCTGGGACGCCCTTTCGATCCCGAAGCGTTCGATCCAGTCGCCACGAATGCGCATTTACAGATGCTCAAATGGCCGCGCACTTCGGAGGCGCAGCTTCGCCGCTTACTGATGAATCGGGACGGATTCCGCGAATAAACTGGTGGAAACGATGAGCAAGCAATCGAAGGAAGACCCATTGGTCAGCGAGATCCGATATGCACTCACGCCGGGACGGTTTTTCCGGTGGGATGAGGTATCGCAACTTGTCCATAATTTGGATGGGATGCGTGACAAGCTCGATACCTTGGTGAAGGCCGGGGAAGCGGCGCGGGCGGTCCGGCTCTTCGAGGTCCTGCTCACAGGGGTTTATGCCAAAATCGAGGAGGCTGATGACGAGTGTGATCTGGCCATGCTCTTTCATCGCCTTGTCTGCGGTTGGGTCTGTGCCCGTCAGGCAGCCCGCCTGCCAGGCGAGGAGACCATCCGCCAGCTTCTCAACTGGATGAAGAACGACAACTACGGGTTTTGTTACGAAATCGAGAAAGAGGTGATCAAGGCGCTGGATCGGCAAGGACGTCAGTTGTTCATCGGCCACTTTCAGCAGCTTGTCGAGAAAGCCCTGCCTGCGCGGGCCAACGGTTCCCCAAAGCCGATTTTTGATTACGAAAAGGATGTCAGATTGCCGGCCATGTCGCTGAAGAAAATCTACCAGTCCTTGTGTGACGCCCCCGCTTACGCCGTGCTGTGCGGGCAGTTGGGATTCAGTCCCCGCGATTGCGAACGGCTGGCCGAAATGGAGATTTCCAAGAAACACTGGGGCACAGCCTTGGAGTGGGTGGAGAAGGGAATCGCTCTTGAGCCGACACGCAACTGGCATAACGAGAGCAGTCATTCTCTGAAAGAGTTGAAGCCGGAAATTCTCCTCCATTTGGGGCGGAAGGAGGATGCGCTGGCGCTGGCATGGAGCGAATTCCAAGAAAACCCCGGCGATTTCACATACGAGGAATTGATGCGCTACGCGCCGGGAAGCCAGAAGGCGACATGGCACGAGCGGGCGATGGCCGTTGCCGACAGCGCCGCCCTCGGTAAGTTCATCTCACTGTGCGTCAAGGCCAAGGAATGGGAACGGCTCGCCCAGCGGGTGGATTCGGCCAAGCCGCTCGAACTGGAGGCTCTGAGCCATTACTGCACAGAGCCGGCGGCCCATGCCTTGGCCAGGAAGGACCCCTTGGCCGCGGCCAAACTGCATCGCGCCTTGGGTCTGCGCATCCTGAGCGCGGGAAAAAGCAAGTATTACGACGCGGCGCTGGGTCATCTTAAAAAGGCCCGCAGCCTATATTGCGGAGCAGGGCGAACCCCGGATTGGGAGGAACTGGCGGCAACTGTGCGGATCTCCCATTCGCGCAAGAAGGGATTCCTGGCGGCATTCGAGCGGATTGTCTCCGGCAAGTCCCGGCGTTCCCCCTCGTTTGCCGAACAAGCGCAGGAGCAATGGAAACGGCTGACTTCATAATTGCTGTCGGCGCGATCACAGAGTTTAATTCACCGGAAGAATATGTTTTATCTCTCTGGCCCTGAGCACAAGTTCTGGAAACGGTGGCGAAGCCTTGCTGACCAATGTCAACGACGTCTCACCCAACAACAGATCGCCTTTGGCAATCCCGGCACAATCCTGAAGGATGTCAACACTTGGATCGAGTTCGTTGGTCCCGGCGGCATCGTCACCAAGAGCCGCAACGCCAGCGTGCCCGGCGAACTGCTCCCGGAACTCAACGTCAAAGTCAGTCACCCCATCCAATTGGCATTGAAGCGCGCCCTCCTGCGGGATTACCCGAACCTGGCGGGGATTTTCATTCTGCTCCGTGTAATGGACCTGCTGCGGATGAAGGGCAATCGCCTGGTGGTTTGTCCAGAGGCGCTGGAGTTCTGGCGGAGCTTGAATTTCGCGGAGCAGTATTTCGCCTTGCTGGAGGCGCTCCTGTTCCAGGCCCAATCCGCAGTCTTGGGAGGCGGGCGCACCCGCGAAGATCCTGAGTCCTTCGAACCGATCACTGCGTTCTTGGGCCAACTGAGCGATCGCTGGCGCAATTTTGATCATTACGAGTCGGTTCGCCATTTGGGACCCCAGGGCGGGCTTCCACCGTGGCGGCTGTTTGTGCTGCAACAACTCGGTTTCATTGAGATCCGTCCGGCGGATTTCTCAGAGCGGGACCGCACCAATTGGGGTGGACGCGGCTGGCTCATTGGTGGCGCCAAACTAACCACTTGGGGGACGGCGGTCGCTTGGACTTTGCTGGATTTCCTGAATGAAAGGGAGAAGGAATGGGAGAAAGCAGGCAGCGAAGACCAGCCCGAGTTGGAGGGGGAGGCTGCCGAAGCCAAACCGCAGGCTGAGTTCGGGATGCTTCAGCGGATATTCCGTCCTTATTTCCCTGAATGGCAGACTGTTTATGCGCGCCCCGGTGTCGAACCAAGGCTGGGGACACACGTTCTTAAGGTCGAACTTGTAGGATGGTATGGGGGAAGGGGGTACGGCGGCGTCTGGCGCCGACTCGCTCTGCCGCCAGACACCTCGCTGGACGAATTGGCAGGAGTGATCCTCCACGCTTTTAAGTTGGATGACGACCACCTGTACGATTTCCGCTATCGCGACCAGCGCGGCAAGAGTCGTGTCTACAACCATCCTTATACGGACGAAGGGCCTTTCACGCCGGAAATCTCGGTGGGAGAGACTGACCTGGCACTCAAAGGTGAAATGCTCTTCACCTTTGACTACGGAGATTGTTGGCAGTTTAAGGTTCGGCTGGAACAAATTGAGGCCGAACCGTGCCGGCTGCGGGGGCCGAAATTGGTCGGATCGGCGGGCAATGCGCAGGCACAGTATCCCGAGTCTGTAGGGTGAAAAGGCGGGTGCGACCTTGCGCCAGCGCCTCCGAGTATTTCTGTTTCCTTGCATCCGCACTTTGACAATTTCGGTTTATCAAAACCGAGGATGTCTTATACTGGCCGCGTGGAAACGATTCTCCAAGACGGCGGCGGGCAAGCGCGGCCTGGTCCCCTGGCGGCGGACGTTGCGGAGCAATCCAGCCCCACGGTCACAAACCAGTCTCCTCCGGCTGCCAAGATAAGGTTGTTTCGGTCCCTGTTCCGCGGACGGGAGGATGTCTATCCGCGCCGTTTCGAGAGCCGGAAGACCGGGAAATCCGGCTACGCGCCCGCCTGCGCCAATGAATGGGTTCGCGGAATATGTGAAAAGCCGCGAATCAAATGCGCGGATTGTCCCAGTCGCCGGTTTCTTCAGATCACCGACGAAGTGACCGGCTGGCATCTTTCAGGCTATGACGCACGCGGCTTGGATTTTGTCATGGGTGCATATCCCATGTTGCAGGACGAGACTTGTTTCTTCCTGGCGGTGGACTTCGACGACGGAGACTGGCAGCAGGATGCGGCGGCGTTTCTGGAAACGTGCCGGCGGCTGGATGCGCCCGCCGTCTTGGAACGCTCGCGCTCCGGCAATGGCGGCCATGTCTGGTTCTTCTTTGAAGAGGCCATTCCCGCCAGCCTGGCGCGCAAACTGGGTTCGCACATTCTCACAGAGACGCTGGAGCGACGGCCGGAAATGGGTTTCCAGTCGTACGACCGGCTGTTTCCCAACCAGGACACGCTGCCCAAAGGCGGGTTCGGAAACCTGATTGCGCTGCCCCTCCAGAAAATGGCCCGGCGGCGCGCCAACACCGTTTTTCTTGACGAGACGTTCACTCCACACGCCGATCAATGGGCGTTTCTGGCCGCGGTGCGGCGAATAAGCCGGGCGCGAGTCTGGGCGCTGGTGCGCGACGCGGAATCCAAGGGACGGATTATTGGAGTGCGCATGGCCCTGGCAGATGAGGATGACGACAATCCCTGGACAGCGCCGCCGTCGCGCCGCCAAAAGGAGCCGCCCATCCCGGGACCCCTGCCCGACAAGCTCGAGATCATCCTCGGTGACCAAATCTATGTCGCCAAAGAAAACCTCGCGCCCGGTCTGCGCAACCGATTGCTGCGTTTGGCGGCGTTTCAAAATCCCGAGTTCTATCGAGCGCAAGCCATGCGCCTGCCGACTTACAACAAGCCAAGGATCGTCTCTTGCGCCGAGGATCATCCCAGGCATTTCGCCCTGCCGCGGGGATGTCTGGATGAGGTTCGGGAAGTGCTCGGGTCTCTCCACATCCAACCGGTTCTCCGCGATGAGCGCCGCATCGGCACGCCCTTGAAGGTTGCTTTTCATGGCGCGCTGCGGCCCGATCAGCAGGCGGCCGCCGGAGCGTTGCTCGCGCATGACACGGGGGTTCTGGCGGCGACAACGGCCTTTGGCAAAACCGTGGTGGCGGCCTGGCTCATTGCGCAACGCGGCGTCAACACGCTGGTATTGGTTCACCGCCAGCAACTCCTCGAACAGTGGATCGAACGCCTGTCTTCGTTTCTGGATCCGCCGGCCAGGACCATTGGGCGGTTGGGAGGCGGACGCAACAAGCTGACAGGACTTCTGGACGTGGCGCTCCTGCAAAGCCTGGTCCGCAAGGAGGTGGTGGATGACCGCGTGGCTGAATACGGACACTTGATTGTGGATGAGTGCCACCACATTTCAGCGCGCAGCTTTGAATTGGCCGTCCGTCGCGCCAAGGCGAAGTTCATCCTCGGCTTGTCCGCCACAGTCAGTCGCAAGGACGGGCGCCATCCGGTCATCTTCATGCAGTGCGGCCCGGTTCGCCATCGTGTGGACGCGAAGGCCCAGGCGGCGGCGCGACCTTTTGCGCATCATGTCCTGGTCCGTCCGACAGACTTTCGCGCGGAGGCGTCCGATCCCGATCCGCGCGCGGAATTTCAAAAGTTGTATGAGGCCTTGTGGAATAATGACAAGCGCAACCAAATGATTTGCGCGGACGTTCTCAGCGCCATGAAGGAGGGGCGGTCACCTCTGGTGCTGACCGAGAGGATTGAACACTTGCGAAGTCTGGCCCAATTATTGTCCCCGCACATTCCACACTTGATTCTGTTGCAGGGAGGTCAAAGCAAGAAAGCACTGGCTGCCGCCCTGGCACAATTGGCAGGGATTCCCGATACAGAGGGCCGCGCCGTTCTGGCCACGGGCAAATACATCGGCGAAGGCTTCGATGATCCCCGATTGGACACGTTGTTTCTGGCCTTGCCGGTCTCTTGGCGGGGGACCATTGCGCAGTACGTCGGGCGGCTTCATCGTCTCCACGAGGGCAAACGCGAGGTGCGCGTCTATGACTATGCCGACCTGAACGTTCCGATGCTTTCCAGAATGTTCGACAGACGGTGCCATGGATATGAAGCGCTCGGCTACACCATCCTGCTGCCTGGCGGCGCCCTGCCCGGCTGGCCGGCCGAAGTCCCTCTTCCGGTTGATCCAGAATGGAAACGGGATTACGCCGCCAGCGTTCGCCGGCTCATCCGCGACGGAGTGGATGTCCCCCTCGCAAATCTCTTCGCGCATGCGGCCCGGACTCCCGGCGCCAGCGCCGAGGGGGAAGCGCGCGCCCGGAGCGCCAGCGAGGCCTTTCTGTTTCGCCGCCTGCAAACCCTGCCCGCCACGACCGGCCGTTTTCGCTTGAACGTGGAGTTGCCGATTTCCTTCGACGGACGTGGAAAGATGGAAGTGGATCTGCTATGCGCGGCAGCCGGCGTGGTCGTTGAGCTGGATGGCGCGCAGCATTTCGCCGACGCTGACGCGTATCGGCGGGACCGAAGAAAGGACGCCCTGCTGCAGCAAAATGGGTATTTTGTGTTGCGATTCTTGACGGAAGACGCCGGCAAGCGCCTCGATCAGGTTCTGGATGCCATTTTGGCCGCTCTCACTTGCCGTGAAAACAGCAGGAGGCGGTGATCCATTCCTTCCCCTCCCCGGCTGGGAATATCTCCGGTGCGACCGCCCGCACACGCCAGCGAAGGCACTTCACCGGCCAACCACAATGAGATCCAAGAGGCCCGGACCGCCGCGTCCGCCTCCCCGACCGCCGCGTCCACCGCGTCCG
Source organism: Verrucomicrobiota bacterium (assembly GCA_050015895.1). Classification (GTDB taxonomy): domain Bacteria; phylum Verrucomicrobiota; class Verrucomicrobiia; order Limisphaerales; family Palsa-1400; genus JBEKOF01. The sequence continues at coordinate 9,473 of JBEKAN010000029.1, read as the reverse complement.
CCGCGCGCGGCGCCCGCCTGGTCGGCGCCGGCCGCCGGAGGAGTCGTCGCCGCATCCGCCACCGGAGGCGCCGCCGCCGCAGGGGCGGGAGCCGCCTCGATGGCGGACACGAGGATATGACCGGTCTTGGTGTCCAGAGTGCTGCATTTGCCGCCCGATTTGGTCTGCACGGTCTGCTCGACCTCAAAGCTGGTCGGGCTGTTTTCCTTGATGATGGTCAAGGTGCCGTTGCCGTGCGAACTGAAGGCTTCCATCGTGTCGGGATTGAAACCGCCGCTGTCGCTGCCGCCGTCCAGGGGCAGGGTGGTGATGATTTTTCCGTCGTCGGCGCTGAGGATCACACAGGTAGTCGGTTGGCGGCACATGGCAAAAAGGATGTGGTTCTTCCTGTCAATCGCCAGGCCCGCCGGGCCGCTGGCCTTGCCTTGCAGCGAATAAGTGCCCGTCAACTTGAGAGTCTTGGCGTCCACGACGGCAAGGCTGGCCTTGTCTTCGAGGCAGACATAAACGTGGCCGTTCAAATCGCTGACGGCCTGCTCCGCCGCGCCTCCAATTTCAACGGTGCCGGCCAGCGTCCCATCAGTGGGGTCAATCACCGAGATTTGGGGGGAGCCGTGGCCGAGAATATAGACTTTTTCCGTCGCGGGTTCAAAGAGGATGCCGTCCGAGCCGGTTGGCACGGTGACTTTCTTGATCGGCTGCATTGTCAGCGAGTCAAACATGGAGACGGGACTGCTGCTGCTGAACCCGTGATGGGTTTTGGGGTCCACCACCGCTCCATGGCCGCCGGTGCCGGGGATGGCGCCGACGCACTCGTAGGTGTCGAGGTCAAAAACCATGATCTGGTTGCCGCGCGGAATGTAAACACGGCGGCCCTCGCTGTCGGCAATCACATAATCAATCCCGCCCGTTCCGTTGGTCTGGGTGATGTGGAGGATTTTGTACGGTCCCGCGGCCGAGGCAGCTTGGGAGGGAACGCAGGTTGCGAGCAATCCGACGCCAGCCGCGACCAGGGCGGTTGAAAAATAATTGTGGTGTTTCATAGGGGGGCATCTTGACCCTCCGCCCGGAAGAAACCAACCCAAAAAGATGACAGTTTTGTAATCCAGCCCGGCGCCGGGTCCGCATCCGGCCACTGTGGTTGGCAACGCCGGGAGTTGCTCCCGTTGGCGGGCCTGTGCCCCTTCAGCCCGTGACCCGGATCCGCCCCGCCTGGTGGTCTTTGAGCAGTTGGATGTCCGCGTCCACCATTAACTTGACCAGGCCCTCGAACTTGGTTTTTGGCTCCCAACCCAGTTGCCGCCGCGCTTTGCCGGGATCGCCGATGAGCACATCCACCTCCGCCGGGCGGAAGTAACGCGGGTCAATCTCCACGTGCTTCCTCCAGTCCAGTCCCACGTGGGCGAAGGCCAGGTCCAGGAACTGGCGGATGGAGTGGGTTTCGCCGGTGGCCACCACGTAATCGTCCGGCTTGTCCTGCTGGAGCATCAGCCACATGGCCTCCACATATTCCTTGGCGTAGCCCCAGTCGCGCCGGGCGTCCAGATTGCCCAGATACAGTTTGTCCTGCAGGCCGGCCAGGATGTGGGCGATGGCGCGGGTGATTTTGCGTGTGACGAAGGTCTCCCCGCGCCGGGGCGATTCGTGGTTGAAAAGGATCCCGTTGCTGGTGTGCAAGCCGTAGGATTCCCTGTAATTGACGGTGATCCAATAGGCATAAACCTTGGCGCAACCATAGGGGCTGCGGGGATAAAAGGGGGTGGCCTCGGTTTGGGGGATTTCCCGCGCCTTGCCGAACATCTCGCTGGAGGAGGCCTGGTAGAAGCGCGCCTTCAATCCGCACTGCCGCACCGCCTCCAGAAGCCGCACCGCGCCGGTGGCGGTGATGTCGGTGGTGTATTCGGGCGAATCGAAGCTCACGCGGACATGGCTTTGGGCGGCCAGATTGTAAATCTCCTCCGGCTGAATGTCGCCCAGGAGCCGGCTCAGCCCGCTGGCGTCGCTCAGGTCGCCGTAATGGAGGAAGAGTCGGGTTTTGCCGGCATGTTTGTCCGAATAAATGGACTCCAGGCGCCCGGTGTTGAAGGTGCTGGCGCGGCGGATGATGCCATGCACCTCATACCCCTTGGCCAGGAGGAATTCGGCCAGGTAGGAACCGTCCTGCCCGGTAATGCCTGTAATGAGCGCTTTATTGGCCATGAACAGGGCAGATTTGGCGAAAAAAGGCCCAATGGCAAGGAAGAACCGCAAAAAAGCAGTTTTTGCCCGGTTTCCGGCTCGATTTTTTTTGATTTTTTTGTTGCATTCTTCTGGAAAAGAGCCGATATTGCGCTTAATAGAACAATTTATAAACTTTTGCACATGACCTCAGCCTTCCTTTGGACGGAAAAAAGGCGAGCCGTTGCAACAGGTTTCACCCTGTTGGAACTCATGGCGATTGTTGCCATTGCGGGGGTTCTGACGGCGTTGCTGCTCCCGGCGCTGTCCAGCGCCAAGGAAAAATCCCGGCGCTCGGTCTGCGTCTCAAACCTGCGACAAGACCTCGACGCATTGAATTCATACGCCGACGATGCCGACAATGAGGGCTATTTGCCCAGCGCGGCGGACAACCAGAGCGCCTATCATGCCATCGTCCTTTCCGACGCCGCGTTCTTGGGGATTTCCTATGAGTTGTATGGAGTGACGAACTGCCTCTATTGCCCAAATCTGGCTTTTGCCACCGGCCAAATGGGGGGCTATAATCCGTTGTTCGGCTATACCATTGGATATGGTTATTTGGCCACTAATGCATTGTACGCCAGTTCCAGGGGGCCGTTTGAGGAAGTGCCGCTCCAGAAAGCCGATTCGACGGTCAACGCCATCCTGGCCGACGCCAATTATTGGAGCAGCAGCTCCTCCCAGCAACTGACCATCGCCCCACACGGTCCGGGCGGCGCGACCGTGGCCGCCGCGGTTTCCTGCTCCAGGCCGGGGGCCATCGCCACCAACAGCGCCGCGGCGGGCGCCATGGGCGGAAACGAAGGCTTCATGGACACGCATGTCGTCTGGCGGTCAATTCAGGCCATGCAAACCTACCCGGCCTCCTCCGACGGTTCGGCCCAGGGCAATTGGTAGTCAGACGGCAAAAAGTTCAGCCACGGTCATTTTCAACTCTGGAAGAAGTGTCTCCCGCAGCATCTCCCCGCCTGCCAGAATGCCCTTGAGCGCCAGTCCGTACGGGGTGCCCTGGTAGAACTCCACATTGTCGTACCGCGGGTCCACCATCCATACCCGCGGAACCTGGAATTCCTCATAGACGGCCTTTTTGATCACAGTGTCGGGCCGGTGATCGGCCGAATCAATGATCTCAACGACGAGCCAGACCTTGTGGGTCGCGGCGGTCACGAGCGCCAAATCCGGCCGAACCAGGGTGCGCATGGAAAGCGGCACCGCCGAGCGCGGGCTGAGGAGGCGCGCGGCCAGGTTGCCGGCCAGGCCCGCGGCCACGCGCTCATGAAGAAGGGCGCAGATTCTCTCGTGGCGCCCGCCTGGAAGAGAGCGCACCAGCGTTCTGCCGTCAATAATCTCTTTGTAATCGCTCATGGGCAGTGTCCGGCCTTTCCCAGAATCCGCCGCAACCAGGCTCCCGTCCGCGACGCCCGGTTGCCGGCCACATTTTCGGGCGTCCCCTGGGCCACGATGCGTCCTCCCTCCTGGCCTCCACCCGGCCCCAGATCAATGATCCAGTCGGCCTCCGCGATCAAGTCCAGATTGTGCTCGATCACAATGACGGTGTTGCCGGAGTTGACCAGCCGTTGCAGCGCCTCCACCAGCCGGTCCACGTCGGCCATGTGCAGGCCGATGGTCGGCTCCTCCAGCAGGAAGAGGAAGGCGGGCTGGTCCGGCCCCGCGCGAAAAGGCCCGGCGCCCTCCCCGGCGCGCGCGCGAAAGCCAGCCAGCAAATGGGCGACCAGCTTGAGGCGTTGGGCCTCGCCGCCGCTGAGCGTGGGGCTGGGCTGGCCCAGTTTGATGTAATCCAGCCCGGTCTCGCACAAGGCGCGCAGGGGCCGGGCGATCCTGGGGAAGGCGGCGAACACCTCCGCCGCCCGCGCCACTGTCAGGTCGAGCGTTTGCGCGATGTTGCGACCCAGGCACGCGATGTCCAGCGTTTCCCGGTTGAATCGCGCCCCTCCGCAGGTCCCGCAGGGGACATGGGCCGGGGGCATGAAACTCATTTCCAGTTTGATGAGGCCCGCGCCGAGGCAATCCGGGCACCGCCCCTGCGGACTGTTGAAGGAAAACCGGCTGGCCGAGTAGCCGCGCAGACGGGCCTCGGGCGTGAGCGCGAACAAACGGCGGATTTCGTCGAAGCATCCCACATAGGTCGCCGGCACCGAGCGCGGGGTGCGGCCGATGGGGGATTGATCCACTTCATAAACCGCCCGCACCGCCTCGGCGCCCGACACCCTCAGGCCGTCGGCGGGCCGGGCGGCTTTGAGGCCGGGCCGGCGCAATTTGTCCCGCAGCGCCGGCAGCAGGCAATCGCGCAGCAGCGTGCTCTTGCCGGAACCGCTGACGCCGGTCAGGCAGACAAACCGCCGCAGAGGAAAGGCCGCGGTCAGGTTCTTCAAATTGTGCGCGACGGCCCCTTTGAGCGTCAGCCGGGGCGTCCGCGCGTCCACGGGTCTGCGCCGTCCGCCGGCGGGATGACTTTTGCGGGCGCGCAGGCAGCGGGCCGTGACCGACTCCCCGTGTCTCATCAGTTCCTTGAGTGTGCCGCAAGCCACGACCCCGCCGCCGTGCAGGCCGGCGCCGGGGCCGAGATCAATGATGTGATCGGCCCGCCGCATGGTTTGCTGGTCGTGCTCCACCACCAGAAGAGAATTGCCGCGGGCCTTGAGCAAGGCCAGGGCGGCCAGCAATTTCTCGTTGTCCGCGGCATGAAGTCCGATGGTCGGCTCGTCCAGAATGTAAAGGACGCCGCTGAGGTTGGAGCCGAGCTGGGCGGCCAGGCGGATGCGCTGGGCCTCGCCGCCGGAGAGAGTGGTCGCGCCGCGGCCCAGTTGCAGATAGCCCAGGCCGACCTTGTGGAGGAATTTCAGGCGCTCCAGGATTTCCGGCAGGATGTCGCGCGCGATCACCGCCTCGCGCCCGCGAAAGCGAAGCGCGCGGAACCACCCCAGCGCGGCCCCGACCGACGCGTTGGAGATGTCCACAATCGTCGGCCGGGCTGGAATTCCCGCCGGGCGCGCGCCGGAAACTGTGAAGTTCTCCAGGCGCACGGCGCGGGCCGCCGGGTTCAGGCGCGTTCCCTGGCAGGCCGGGCACACTTCGCGATTGCCCTCCTGCCATTCAAACCAGGATTCCTCGATGGCTTCGGCGCGCGCCCCCCGGTCCACGTCAGGCAAATAGAAGAGTTCGCCAAAGCCGCGGCAGGAGGGGCACCAGCCGCGCGGGGAATTGTAGCTGAACATCTTGGGGTCGGGCGGCTCGTAGGACTGGCCGCATTGGGCGCAGGAACGATCTGTGGAATGGACGGAAGTCTGGCGGTCGTCGCCCAGCGCGTAGAGGACGCCGTGGCCGAGGTCCAGCGTTTGCTCGATCGTCCGGCGGGCCGTGTCGCGGCCGGCCGGGGAGCGCCAGAGCTTGCGGTCCAGAAGGCCGGCGACGATTTCCACGTCGTGCTCGCGAAAGCGGTCGAGACGGAAGGGTTGGGCGGTGGAGAACATTTTGCCGTCGGCGCGAAGCTCCGCGAAGCCGTGATTGGCGGCCCAATGGGCGACTTCGGTGTGGAAGCCTTTGCGGTTTTTCACCACGGGCGCCAGCAGGAGCAAGTCGCCGCGCCGGCGCGATTCGGCTTCCAGCCGCGCCGCCAGATGATCGCGGGTCTGCGCCCGCACGGGAGTCCGGCAGCGTGGGCAATGCTGCGCGCCCAGGCGCGCAAAGAGGAGGCGCAGGAAATGCCAGGCCTCGGTGACGGTGGCGACGGTGCTCTTGCCGCCGCCGCGGGAAATCCGCTGCTCGATGCTGACCGACGGGGGAATGCCGGTGATCAGGTCCACGTCGGGCCGGGCCAGTTGCTCGACGAATTGGCGGGCATAGACGTTCATCGAGTCCAGGAAGCGCCGCTGCCCCTCGGCGAACAACAAGTCAAAGGCCAGCGTGCTCTTGCCCGAGCCGCTGACTCCGGTGAGGACGACGAACTGGCCGCGGGGGATCTCCAGGGAGATGTTCCTCAAATTGTGCTCGCGCGCGCCCTGGATGGAAATGACATCGCCCGACCGGGGGTACCTGCTCATTTCCAGACTCCCAGGGATTGGAGCTGGGCGGCGGCTTTTCCGGCCCAATCGCGGTTGGCGGCGGGACTGGCCGGGCTGGGGTGCAGAATCTGTCCGGCCCTGGCGGGCAGACTATGGGCGGCGGCGCGGGCGCGGCCGGCGGCGAAAGCCCCCACGCCGATGATCCATTTGGGGCGGAGAATCTCCAGGATCCTTCCCAGGTGGGCGTCGCACACGCGGGTGAGCGGCTCCGATTCGGCGGCGGGCAGCTTGTCCGGCGTCAGGTTCTCTCCGCGGGCGCCCAGAAAGGCGAGAGGGCAATAGTTGACGACAAAATGGCGCGCGAAAAATTTTCCCGGCGTCCCGAACCGCCTGGCGAACAAGGCCCAGAGCCGGCGTCCGCTGACTTCGGAGCGCGGACAAGCCAGGCCGAGAACGGGCCGGCGCGGGTGTTCGCGCGGCGGGCGGCCGATGGGCGCGTCAATTTTCATCCAATCGCGCACGGCGGCAATTTCGCCGAAGGGCACCCCCGTTTGCGCCATGCCGAAGGGGCCCGGGTTCATGCCCAGGAAAAGGACCTCCTTGCCCGCGCCGCCGAAACGCCGCACGTACTGCTCGTGGGCCGGCCAGGCGTAAACCAGCGGATTATAGACGTGGGCCACCGGCGGCCCAAAGCGGAGCTGGTCCGCCCGCGCCGACAATTCCCGCGCCGCTTCGATCAATTGTCCTTCCGCCGCCATCGCGGGGACACTTTAGCGGCAAAGGCGCGCGAACACAACCGGCGGGCGCGGCGGGCGCACAAGAGTCCGGGAGCCGTAAGGTTTGGTCTGATTCCCAAAGGAGCCGCGGAGGATGAGGATCAAGCGAGGAGAGATTCGACTGCCGCGCCTGTCATATTGTCATGTCAATCAACACGCGGCTGGCCTTGCCGGCCTTGACCAGGTCAATGCCTTTGTTGACCTGCCGCAGGGGCAGTCTGGCGGTGATGATGCCGTCAATGTTGAGGACGCCGGCTTTCCACATGCGGACGTATCGGGGGATGTCCAGTTCGGGGCGGAAGCCGCCGCCCTGGGTGGCCTTGATGGACTTGCCCTCGCCCTCGAACATGTGGCGGGCGTTGGTCATGGAGACCGCCTTGCCTGGTCCGGGCTGGCCGACCATGATGAATCTGCCGGAGGGATTGAGCAGCGGCAGCGTTTTTTCCATGCTGTCGCCCGCGCCGGCCGTGTCAATGACGACATCGAACCTCCCGATCTTCGACAAATCCTCCTTGGTGCTGTCCACGTAGCGGGTCGCGCCCAGGGAGAGGGCGACTGGCTTCTTGTTGGCGTAAATGTCCACGGAAACGACGGGGTGCGCCCTGGCCATGCAGGCGCAGCGGATCAAGTTGCAGCCCAGACCGCCGGCGCCGACGATGAGCACACTTTCGCCGAATTTGACCGCGGCTTCGCTCTCGATGGTGCCCAGGGCGGTGGAAAGGCCGCAGCCCAGCAGGGCGCAGAGTTCCACGGGGGTGTCCTGTGGAACGGGGGTCAGGCGGTTCTCGCTGACGACGGCGAATTCGCTCAGGGTGGTGACGCGGCCGCCGCCGACCGAAAGGCGGGACATGGCGCGGTCCGGCGCGCCGGCGTCCGGTTTTTTCCACCATCCGTAGGTGGGGCAGGCGGCCTCGATGCCGGCCGCCTTGCGCCAGTGCAGCACGACCTTGTCCTTGGGCTTGATGCGCGTGACCCCCTCCCCGACGCTGTCCACGATGCCGCACCCCTCATGCCCGAGGAGGTGGGGAAGGAAGGCGGCGTTTCCCTTTTCGCCGCGGATTTCCTGCAATTGGGCGCCGCAGATGCCGCTGGCGAGGATTTTCACCGACACCTGGCCGTACGCCAGGGAATCGGGCATCGCAATGTCGGTGACGGTGAGCGGCGCGTTGAGGGTTGTCAGGACCGCGGCCTTCATCCACATCTCCCTTGAAATTCCACCCACCTGGACATCGAGGCGGTTGTCGCGTCTTTATATGCAGTCATTATCCGATGATATAAGCATCCGCAATTCGTCGCGTCAAGGGTATAAACCGGCCCGCCAACCTGGAGGGCGCATCTTGACAGCACCACTAGGGCATTGAACGAACCCCTCTCCCTGACCCTCTCCCCGCTGCGCGGGGCGAGGGAATTGGCATATCGCAGGGTGGTGGTTGCAAGATGTGCCCCAACCCGGAGGACATCGGCGAAGACAAGGGAGTTTAGGCCAACCATTTTGCAGTCAAGTCCCTTGCTGGAAGGCGTTTGTGCCATCTGAACCGGCCAAACCGAACGGAAATGGGTTCGTTTTGCCCGATGTTTGCCGCATCGGAATTTCCATAAGTGGCTGGTTACCAAAGACTTTGGATTCTTGCGGTTTGGGTTCGTTTTGCGGGAATTCCTTTTTTTGCAGATGTTGACTGGGATTGGCGGAAACCCAAAACCGCGCCCGGAGAGCGTCTGGGATTCCACCGAGAACAGCGAGGAACCTCGTCCACCGACCTGCAATTCACCTTTCACTGTGGAGAGTGAATCATACTTCCGAAAGAATGTCAAGCTGATAATGATACGAAATGTCGAAACCCGAACCCCGGAGGGCGCATTCCACGTTTTTGGGTGGCATTGTCTTCATCTTCAGCCCTACTCTCAGGGGAGGGGCAGGATTAAGATTAGGATTAGGATTAGGATTAAGAGGGGAACCCATAAAAGTGAAATGCAGCCCAACCGGGACGACAGGATGCCGGCGGAGCCTCCGCGCGCGGACGCGCGCGCGCCGCCCCCGGTTCCCAATTCCACAAGTTCGATGAGGTTCTCCAACCTCCCGCGGATGGTTTTTTTTCGAGGTAATGGCGCGCATGAGGACACGTTATACTTTACGGCTTGGGCGAATTGCTCTTGCGTTTCTTGTGCGGAAAGTTCACACTACGCTTTGAAGTTCACGTTGTAGTCAGTTGTCGGGGAGCTGTCTCCAATCCGGCAGGTCTGTCGCCCACCGGGGCGGAAATGGAGGATTATTGGCTCTCCGGTCACAGGAAACGTCTATGAAAACAACAAAATCACTGGTGGGAATTCTCGCCATCACCACGGCTCTGGCCGGCCCCGTCCAAGCCCAATCGTTCCTGACCAACGGCCTGGTGGCGTATTACCCGTTCAACGGGAACGCGAAGGACGCGAGCGGGAATGGCAACAACGGGGTTCTGGG
>JBEKAN010000028.1:0-18885 GCA_050015895.1 Verrucomicrobiota bacterium | reverse complement strand
AAAAAACATACATAATCTCATCCCGAAAAAAAGAACTGCACAATCGCCTCGTGCAAACGCCGCCGGCCCGCGACTGGGCCATGCCGGTGTATCACATGTATGTCGTGCGCGCGGAGCGGCGCGACGACCTGCAAAGATTTCTCAAGGAGAAGAACATCGAGACCGGTGTGCATTATCCCAAGCCCAACCATCTGCAGCCGGCGGTCGTCGGTTTGTTCCAGTTCGTCCCCAAACTGCCGCGCACCGAGCAGGCCGTGAAAGAAATCCTCTCCCTGCCCATCCACGGCGAAATGACCCTCGACGCCGCGGACACAGTCTGCGACGCCATCGCCGAGTTTTACGGGAGGAAATAGACTCGTGGGCAATGGAAAGACATATGGCGATGAATACGACCGCTGAGAAAAGTAAAAATCGCGCGGCAAACAGGCTGGGCGTGAATCGCCAGATCTGCAACGCCAGAATTGTGCTGCGCGAATTGCGCGGTGCTTTGGAGGACTTGGATGACCGTCGCGAACTGGCCCGCGCCAAAATGCGCCACGCCGGAAAAGCTGGAGCGCAATGGGAGGTGGTCAAGAAGGAGTTTGGCTTCGATTTTTGAGAAAGGCAAAAGCTCCTGGCCATGACTGTAAAAGCGAAATCCTCGATCCCGCGTTTTCCCAAAACCGACATACGGCTGATTGGGGTTTGGAGGTCTGAGGACAAACGGAGGTGGGCCGAGTGGACTTGGCCGGAGGGTTTTTCGCCAAAAAAGAAGGAACTGTTCAAGTCAATCTCCGTCCGGCAGGGGGTGGCTTACACCCGCAACAGTGGTCGTTCAAACAGGCTCTTTTGAGTGGTCCCAACGCTATTTGGCGCTGGGTGCGGATGAAATGAGAGTGTGGCCATTGTGATGTATGGTGAACCGCGCATAATCAAGCCGAAGTCGGATCTTTATCTCCGGGATTTGATGAAAAATTTATTGCCCGATCCTCGTATCGTCCATATCCATTTCAAGGGTGGTCATTACTGGGTTTCCTACGGGAAGAACCGCGAGTTCTTTCGCCGGGTGCGCCGCTGAAAAATTATCTGCGCCGTTTTTTGAATTCCGCCCCGGTTCGGAGGGCCGAATGAGCTTTCTTTCGCCGGCATTATTTGATAGAATTCAACCATCGAAATGACAGCCGCGAGCAAAGATCATCGCCCGGTCACGCTGCCGGAAGGCGTCAGTCTGCGGCGCGTGGCGGAGGTGTTGCTGCATGCGTGGGAGGCCGGCGGCCACCATTGGACGGACACTCCGGCGCAATTGCGCGAAGGCCCGCCGCCCAAACCGCCCATGCCCATGCCCCAGGACGCTCTGGATTTGTTCGGACTGCTGGCGGAGCGGCGCGCGGAGTATTTGCTGGTCGGCGGCATGGCCATGCTCACCTATGTGTGCGGGCGCAACACTCGGGACGTGGACTTGCTCATGTCCGACGCGGCTTTGCGGCAAATTCCCGAGCTGGTTCTCGAGGAGAAAAATGATTTTTTCGCGCGGGCGGTTTTTCGCAGCGTCCAAGTGGATTTGCTGCTGACGCAAAACCCGCTTTTCAAAATTGTCGCGGAAAAGTTCGCCACAAAACACCGCTTTGCCGAATTGGATATTCCGACGGCGACGGTGGAGGGGCTGGTGGTTTTGAAACTCTACGCTCTGCCCTCGCTTTACCGGCAGATGGACCTGGACCGCGCGGCGCTTTATGAAACGGACCTCACCATGCTGATAGCGCGCCATTCTCTCGCGCTGGAGCCTTTGGCCGCCTTGGTTGAGCAGTATGTCGAACTTGGCGACAAAAAGGAGCTGCAAAAGATCATTTCCGAATGCCGCGAGCGCGCGAACTTGCTGCGCAACCGGGCCGGGCAATAAATGTCAATCACTCCCGAAATCAGCCTCGTCATCCCCTGCTACAATGAGCAGGACAATTTGCGCGCGCTTGTCGCGGCGGTTCGCGCGGCGGTGGACCCGCTCCAACTGCCCTACGAAATCATCATCACGGACGATTGCAGCACCGACCAGTCCTGGGACATCCTCAAGGAACTGGCCGCCGGCGACCCGCGTGTGCGCGCGCAGAAGTTCGCGTTCAACTGCGGCGAAAGCGCCGCGAGCTTCGCCGGCATGAAAGCCGCCCGCGGCCGCCACATCGTCACGCTGGACGCCGACCTGCAAAACGACCCGAAAGACCTGCCGAAATTTCTGGACGCCCTGCAAAAATACGACTGCGTCTGCGGCACGCGCGTCAAGGCGCGCGGCGCGGGCGACAACTTCCTCCGCGTGGCCTCCTCGCGCGTCGCCAACTGGGTGCGCAACAAATTGTCCGGCGAACAAATCGCCGACGCCGGCTGCACCTACCGCGCCTTCAAGCGCGAGTGCGTGGACAATTTGAAATTCTTCAAGGGGATGCACCGCTTTTTGCCCACGCTCTTCAAGATCGAGGGGCACACCGTCACGGAAATCGAGGTGACGAACAACCCGCGTTTCGCGGGGCAAAGCCATTACGGGGTTTGGAACCGGCTCTTCGCCTCGTTTTACGATTTGCTGGCGGTGCGCTGGATGAAACGCCGCATGTTCCGCTGGAAGATCGCCGAGAGAATCAACTGATTCGCCCGCGTCAGCCTCCCGCCGCCAGGAGGCTGGAGAAAATCACCTCTTTGATTTTCCAAACCAGGGCCATGGTCATCGCCACCGGCAGCAGCACCAGAAACAGACCGAGCCAGATTTCCCCCGCGCCGGCCGCCTCCCACGAAACCCGGACAAAGGGGGGAAGCAACGTCAGTCTTGACAGCAAGAAATGCGCCGCCAGCCCGGCAAAAACCCCCAGCAGGAACGTGATGTTGCAAGCCGTGAAAAGTTTCGTCTCCGCCCGCAGCGTCTCATCCGGCAGCATGGCGCAGAGGCGGCGCAGGACGAGATTGATCTGCACGAGCAGGAACAGGCTGGACAGGAGCAACAGCCCCGCGCCAGCCGCGAAGAGCGGGACGGCGGGGAATTTATGCCACCAAAACAAAAACGGCGCCAGGCCGGCGTCGGTCGCCGCCAGCGCCTCCGCCCGGTCCAGCGCCCGTTGCCAGATCCGCTCCTGCGGCTGAAACGCGCGCATTTGGCGCAGCCCGCGCCAGAGCATCGCGCTCAAAATGAGCGCGGGGAAAAACGCCAGCCGGTCAAAAATCTCCAATTCCCCCGCCTCAGTCGTCTCCACCCGGGCCGTCTCCAGGTAAACCAACGCCGTCAACCCCAGCCCCCAGAACAAGATGGACAGACCGCGCACCAGACGGCCCAGCGCGCCAAGCAATTCGGCTTTCGCGGCGTCAGACATGAGTGTGACCGGACGCAAACGGAGGGAATTGGACGCGGGCCGGCGCGGACGAGTTCTCCATCCTGGCAGTCATGCTAGGTCAGATATGTGTAGTCCTTCAGCCCCCGCTCGAAATCATCCAGCAGCCGCATTCCCTCGGAAGGCTTGAGGCGGTCGGATTTGATGGCCTCATCCACCTGCATCTTCATTTGCCGTTTCAACTCGTGCTCGTCGTATTGCACCGAGGTCAGCGCCTGCACGATGGTCGTGCCTTCGATGACCTCCTCCACGTAATAGCCCGTCGGTTCGTCGGCGTCCAGAAAGACATGCACCTCGTTGACGCGCCCGAAGAGATTGTGCAGGTCGCCCATGATGTCCTGGTAGGCACCCATCAGGAAAAACCCCAGATAGTAAGGCTCCGCTCCGTTGCCGTTGGCGCGCAGGGCGTGCAGCGGCAGCGTGTCCCGCACGTCCGAGAAATCAATGAACTTGTTCACCTGCCCGTCCGAGTCGCAGGTGATGTCCACCAGCGTGCCTTCGCGGGTGGGCGCCTCGTTGAGGCGGCTGACGGGCATGATCGGGAAAAGCTGGCCCAGCGCCCAGTGGTCCAGCAGCGACTGGAAGACGGAGAAATTGCAGAGGAACTGGTCGCCCAGGCTCTCCTCCAGCTTGCGGATTTCCTCCGGGATGTGGGGTTGCCCGTGAAACCCCCGCACGACCTCCTGCCCGATCTCCCAGTAGAGCGACTCGATCATCGCCTTGTCGGGCAATTCCAGAAGGCCCAGCGCGAACATGTTTTGCGCCTCCTCCCGCCGGTCCAGCGCGTCATGGTAGGCCTCCAGCTTGTTCATCTGCGCCAGGTGTTTGCGGATGTCCAGCAGGTCCCGCACCAGCGCGTGCCGGTTTTCCCCTTCCGCCACCCGCGCGTCGGCGTGGATTTTCTCAATCGCCCCGAATATCTCCACGATCAGCACACTGTGTTGCGCGACGATGGCGCGGCCGCTTTCGCTCACGATCTGGGGATGCGGGACTTGCTCCTGGTTGCAAACCTCGGCGATGTAAAACACCATGTCGTTGGCGTATTCCTGCAACGTGTAATTGGTGGAGCTTTCCGAGGCCGAGCGGCTGCCGTCATAATCCACCCCCAGGCCGCCGCCGACATCCAGGGATTCAATGGCAAAACCCATTTTGTAAAGCTTGGCGTAGAAGCGCGCGGCTTCCTGCACCGCCTTTTTGATTGTCAGAATGTCCGGCACCTGGGAGCCGATGTGGAAATGAAGGAGCTTGAAGCAGTGCTCCATTTTTTCGGCGCGCAAAAGATCGGCCGCCATGAGCAGTTCGGCGGTGCTCAAGCCGAACTTGGCGTTTTCGCCCCCGCTTTCCGCCCATCTTCCCGCCCCCTTGCTGGTGAGGCGGACGCGCACTCCCAGCCGCGGCTCCACTCCGACCTGGCGCGAGACGGCGATGATCTGCCTCAATTCCTCCAGCTTCTCCACCACCAGCACGACCGTCTTGCCCAGCTTCACCCCCATCAGCGCCATGCGGATGAACAGCGGGTCCTTGTAGCCGTTGCAAACGATCAGGCTGCCCGCCTGGTTTTGCAGGGCCAGCCCGGCGAACAACTCCGGCTTGCTGCCCACCTCCAAGCCAAATTGGTACGGCTTGCCCGCGTCCAGAATTTCCTCCACCACTTCGCGCAGTTGGTTGACCTTGATGGGAAACACGCCGCGATAGACATTCTTGTAATTGAATTCCGCGATCGCGGCGGCGAAGGCCTGGTTGATCTCCTCCACCCGGTTGCGCAAAATATCCTGGAACCGGATCAGGAGCGGGAATTTCAAGCCGCGGCCCTTGGCCTCCTCGATCACATCGGTCACATCCACCACCGACCCGGCCTCGCGCAGCGGCATGGCCACGACATGGCCCACCTCGTTAATGTCAAAATACGGCGCGCCCCAGCGTTGGATGTTGTACAAGGCGCGGGCGGCCTGGATGTCCCAGGCGGGTGCGGGGTCGGAAGACTGGCTCATTGCATCGCGAACTTCTGCGCACTATAAGAACCCCGCCGCAAATTTCAACCATGCGTTGCAAAAATATTTCCGGCGCGGGATTGAAATTCCCCCCCGAGTCCGCTTTCATGCCGGTATGCGCCAATCCCCGCTCTCCGCCATCGTCGCACATTGCCAGTCTCTGCTGCGCCCGGCGGCGTTTGACGACTATGAGGGCGCCGCCAACGGATTGCAGGTGGAAAACTCCGGCGTCGTCACCAAGATCGCCGCCGCCGTGGACGCCTCCCTGGCCACCATCCAGATGGCTGTGGCCGCCGACGCCCGGTTGATGGTGGTGCATCACGGGTTGTTCTGGGGGCCAACCGTTCCATGGACCGGCCCGCGCCGCGCCATGCTCAAACTTCTCATCGAGAATGATCTGGCCGTGTACAGCTCCCATTTGCCGCTGGACGCCCATCCAGAATTGGGCAACAACGCCCTGCTTTGCGCCGCGCTGGGCTTCAAGAAACTCCGCCCCTTCTTCCTCGAGCGCGGCCGGCGCCTGGGCTGGCGGACTGACGCCCCCGTCCAGCGTCAGGTCCTGGCGCAAAAGATCGGCCTCGTCTTGGGCCGCGCGCCGGTTCTTTTGCCCGGCGGCCCTCCGCGATGCCGGCGCATTGGGGTGGTGACGGGCGGGGCGGGCGGCCATTTGAAAATCGCCGCCGCCGAAGGCGTGGACACGTTCATCACCGGCGAGGGGCCGCACTGGACCTGCGCGCTGGCGGAGGAATTGGGCCTGAATGTGTTCTACGGGGGCCATTACGCGACCGAAACCTTCGGCGTCAAAGCTCTGGCGGCGGAACTCTCCAAAAAGTTCTCTGTGCCCTGGGTTTTTCTGGATCATCCGACCGGCCTTTGAGGAAGCGAAAAAAAGTCTCTCCCATTTGGACTTCCCGAATCGCCCGGCAGACGTCTTGGGCCGAGAAACGGAGAGTTGCTTGACCGGCATGATACGATGGTCCGCAGGACCAGATGATCCGACGCGACTACATTCTGCGCATGATTGAGGAAATGGGCGCCGCTTTGGCCCAAATCCGCGCCTTGCGGCGGAGCGGGCGCGCGGACGCGGCGCGGCGGATGGTGGACGCCGAATGCGAAAAGCTCGCCGCGATGGGGGTCGTGGGGATCGTCGCATTGTCCGAAACGGAACTGCTGGCGCGCGTTTCGGAGGGCCAGTTTGCGCACACGGTGCATCTGCGGACATTGGCGGTGGTGACCTTGCTGCGCGAAGCCGCCGAGATCGCCAATGGCCAAGAGAGGACGGAGGAGGCCCGTGAGATTTACCTGAAAGCCCTGCACCTTCTGCTCGGAGTCTTGTCGCAGGACGATCCGGCGGGATTTCCTGAGTTTGTTCCCGGTGTGGAGGCGATTGTCACCGCTCTGCAAGACAGACCTTTGCCGGTCCAAACCAACGCCATGCTGATGCGCCATTACGAGGCCACAGGCCAATTCGCCAAAGCCGAGGACGCTCTTTACTCGATCCTCGACGCGGTCGGCGGGGATCCGGAGGTCGTCGGATTTGGCCGCGCCTTTTACGAGCGCATTTTGAGACGGAGCGACGCGGCCCTTTTGGCCGGCAACCTTCCCAGAGGCGAGGCGGAACAGGGACTTGACGAACTGAACCGGCTCCCCCATACCGATTCCGCGTTATGAAAGCCTCGGAACTGATCGTCAAATGCCTTGCCAACGAGGGGGCCGGCCACGTCTTCGGCATCCCCGGCGAGGAAAACCTGGACGTGGTGGACGCGCTGGTTGGCTCCTCCATCCAGTTTGTCACCACCCGCCACGAGCAGGGCGCGGCCTTCATGGCCGACGTTTATGGCCGCCTGACCGGCCGGGCGGGCGTGTGCCTGGCCACCCTCGGGCCGGGCGCGACCAACCTGCTCACCGGCGTGGCGGACGCGAATCTGGACCGCGCCCCCCTGGTCGCCCTCACCGGCCAGGCCGGCTTGGACCGCATGCACAAGGAATCCCACCAGTACGTGGACGTCGTCTCGCTCTTCCGGCCCGTGACCAAATGGAACACGAGCCTGCGCATTCCCGCGATGATTCCCGAAGCCATTCGCAAGGCCTTCAAAGTGGCCCAGACGGAAAAGCCCGGCGCCACGCATATTGAAATCCCCGAAGACATCGCCATGGCGGAGGTGGACGCCGTTCCGCTGCGGGTCCAGTCACCCCATCCCGGCCCGGCGTCGGAGGAACAAATTCAACGGGCCGCCCGTCTGCTTTCCCAGGCGCGCCGACCGATCATCATGGCGGGCAACGGCGCCGTCCGCGCGCGCGCCGGGGAAGCGCTGTTGGAGTTCGCGGAAAAATTGAACATCCCGGTGGCCACCACGTTCATGGGCAAAGGCGTGGTTTCCGACCGCCATGCGCTGGCCCACGGCGCGATTGGCTTGCAGGCCCCGGACCATATCAACCGCGCTTTTGCCCGCGCCGACTTGGTGGTCACTGTCGGCTACGATTTGGTGGAATTCTCGCCCAGCTTGTGGAATCCGGCCCACGACAAGACGATCCTCCATGTGGACTCCTCCCCGGCGGAAGTGGACGCCGCCTACATCGTAGGCGTCGGCGTGGTGGGCGAGCTTTCCACCTCCTTGCGCGAACTGGCGCGGATTTGCCGCCCGCGCCAGGAGACGCCGCCCTTGAAGGTGCGGGAGAGATTGCGGGACGAACTCGATCAACACCGCGACGACCCCTCCTTTCCGCTCAAACCGCAGAGAATCATCTCGGATTTGCGCCGGGCGTTGCGCGATGAGGACATCGTCATATCTGATGTGGGTGCGCACAAGCTTTGGCTGGCGCGGCTGTTCCCCTGTTATCAACCCAACACCTGCGCCATCTCCAACGGCTTTGCCGCGATGGGTATCGCGGTGCCCGGCGCCATCGCGGCCAAGCTGGTTCATCCCGGACGCCGTGTCGTCGCGGTCACGGGCGATGGCGGTTTCCTGATGAATTCGCAGGAACTGGAGACCGCCGTCCGTCTGGGCGCGGGCTTCGTCACGCTGGTGTTGAACGACCGGACTTACGGCTTGATCAAGTGGAAACAAATCAACCGCTTCGGCCGCCCCGCCTTCACCGATTTCGGGAATCCCGATTTTGTCAAATACGCGGAGAGCTTCGGCGCGCGGGCCGAACGCGTCCGGGCCCCCGGGGAATTGCTGCCGGCGCTCCAATCCGCGCTGGACAGCGGCAGGGTGGCCGTGATTGATTGCCCGGTGGATTTCGCCGAGAACCTCAAGTTGTCGGAAACACTCAACGCCCTGCCCGAAGCGGGCTGATGGCCGCCGATTGACATGAACCGCGAATTTGAATTTCTGATTGACGGTCACTGGAAAACCTCCGCTCATCCGGTGGAGATTCGCTCGCCTTTCAACGGCGAACTCGCCGGCGTGACCTGGCTGGCCGCGCCCGAGGATGTGGAGTCGGCCATCGCCGCCGCCGCGCGGGCGTTCCGGGAGACCCGCCGGATGCCGGTCCATCAACGCGCGGGCGTTCTGGAGAGAATAGTGGCCTTGCTCAAGGCCCACCGCGAGGAACTGGCGCGTCTGATCGCGCTGGAGGCGGCCAAACCCATCCGCTCCGCCCGGGCCGAAGTGAGCCGGACCATCGGCACATTCACCGACGCCCTGGAAGAGTGCAAACGCATCCGCGGCGAATGGTTGCCGCTCGATCTGGACGCGGCCTCCGAAGGATGTTCCGCCCTGGTCAGGCGTTTTCCCATCGGGCCGGTGACCGCCATCACGCCGTTCAACTTTCCCCTCAATCTCGTGGCGCACAAGGTCGGCCCCGCCCTGGCCTGCGGCAACACGATGCTCCTGAAACCCGCGCCGCAAGCCCCCTTGTCCGCCTTGCGTCTCGCGCGCATCGTCCAGGAAGCCGGCGCGCCGCCGGGCCAGCTCGACGCCTTCTTCTGCGCCAACGAACTGGCCCAGACCCTTGTGACCGATGAGCGGATCAAGATGCTCTCCTTCACCGGCAGCGCCGCCGTGGGCTGGAGGCTCAAGCAGATCTCCGGCAAAAAACGCGTCGCCCTCGAACTGGGCGGCAACGCCGCGGTCGTCATCCATTCGGACGCCGACCTGGACCGCGCCGCCGAGCGGTGCGCCTACGGCGGTTTCACCCACGCCGGGCAGAGTTGCATTTCCGTCCAGCGCGCTTTCGTGCATCAGCCGGTTTTCGACGCCTTTGCCGACAAATTCCTCCAGCGCGTCCGCCGGCTCAAAGTCGGCGATCCGCTCGACGAGGAGACGGATCTCGGCCCGATGATCTCGCCACGGGAGGCCGAGCGCGCCGAAAGCTGGATCGCCGAGGCGGTCGCCGGCGGGGCCAAAGTGCTGGCGGGCGGACAGCGGGACGGCGCGGTGCTGCAGCCGACTGTCCTGACCCGCGTGCGACCCGACATGAAAGTCTGCCGTCAGGAGGTTTTTGCGCCGCTGGTGGTGTTGGAACCGTACCGGGATTTCGGCGAGGCGGTCGCCCGCGTCAACGACTCGCCGTACGGATTGCAGGCCGGGCTTTTCGTCCGGGATCTGAAAGCCGTGTTCCAAGCCTACGCCGACCTTGAGGTCGGCGGGGTGGTTTGGAACGATGTTCCCACTTACCGGGGCGACCCGATGCCTTACGGCGGAGTCAAAGACTCGGGTCTGGGCCGGGAAGGGGTCCGCTATGCCATCGAGGAAATGACCGAGCCAAAAGTGCTGGTCATTCGCCAGTCCGATTGACGGGAACTTTCCCTCATTTCTTTTTGGCCTCGTCCAGTTTGGCGATCACGGCCGCGGGTCCGCCTTCCATGTAACCCACCTGCTTCCACACCACCGTGCCGTCGGGCTTGAGGACAATGAGCGTTGGATAGCCGGTTATGTTGTACTTCTCTTTCAGGGCGTTGTTGGCCTTGGCCAGATCGGCGTCCAGCTTTTTCTGCATCGGGAAATCCACCTCCACCAGCACCAGATTTTTTTTGGAATAATCGGAAAACTCCGGTTTGGAGAAAACCTCCGCGTCGAGTTTTTTGCACCAA
This sequence comes from Verrucomicrobiota bacterium, assembly GCA_050015895.1. Taxonomy (GTDB): domain Bacteria; phylum Verrucomicrobiota; class Verrucomicrobiia; order Limisphaerales; family Palsa-1400; genus JBEKOF01. The sequence continues at coordinate 8,512 of JBEKAN010000028.1, read as the reverse complement.
CTGCACCAGTCCGACCCGGTGAAGTCCAGGAACACCAGTTTGGACTCCTTCTTGGCCTGGGCCTGGGCGTCGGGCACGCTGGTCAACCAAGTCAAATCCGCCGCCGACAACTGCAAAGTCATCCAGCAGCCCAACAAACACAACACGATTTTCTTCATGGCATTTCTCTCTTTCATTTTCAGTTTTGAATGACACGCCTTCAACTCTGACCCTCTTGCGGGCAATGCGCCCCGGATGATGCCGGCCTCACTGAGGCTGGTTTTCCGGCGGGAGCAACTCCGCCTCCCATCATAACCGCCTTGCCCCTCCATTTCAAGTCCCATCGCCCGATGGAGCTATATTCAGCCCGTCACCCCTTTGATCTTCAGTGTGACCGCGTGCTCGCTTGGAGGCGTGGCGGGGAGCTTGACGTTCAGACCCTGCTCGTCCTGCGTCCATTCCAGTTTGCCGCCGTAGCCCAGCAAGGAGACGTCGGCGACTTTGCGCCCGTCCACGTGCGGCGAGTTGGTGGCAAGGCTCTTGACCACGGTGGCGCGTGTATCAGGCCAGGCCATGAGGAACGCGTAGAGCGTGTCCCCCTTCATGGTGAAGCGCATGTCCTCCGAGGTGTAAGGCCGCACATCGCGCGCGCCGCCGAACTGCCCCCGCGGTCCGGGCGAAGTCACGGACGGGCCTTCCCCATAAGTCTTCCACGGGCGCGTGGCGTAGATGCCCTCGCTGTTGACATTCATCCAGGCGGTGAACTCGGAGAGGAACTTCAATTCGTCGTCGTCGGGCATTCCGTTGCCGGGGAGCGGGATGTTCAACATGAGGTTGCCGTTCTTGCTCACGATGTCCAGCAGCATCTGGGCGACCTGCCTGGCCGTCTTGTATTTGTGCTGGTCAAACACGCTCCGCTCGTAATGCCAGTTTCCGATGCACGTGTCCGTCTGCCAGGGCTGCGTCTCCCCCCCGTTGGTCACGCCGCGCTCGACATCCAGCACCAGCGCCCGGCGTTGCTCGGCGCTCAACTGCTTGCCCGTGAGCACCGCGTCCACTTTGCCGCTCCGCGCCACACTGGTGTTGTAAAGATAGGCCGCGATGCGCGGGCCGATGTCGCTCACCGGATAGATGGGCAGAACCGTGTCGTCGAAATACAGCAGGTCGGGGTGGTGTTGGTCAATCAGGTTGATGATGCGGTTGAAAAATTTCTCGATGAACGCCTTGTCCACCGGAGGATTGCCGTTCTGCGGCCAGTCGTATTGGCCCGTCTGGTGATACTGCGCGTAATAGTCCTGCGGGTCCAGTCCCTCCCACCAGAGACCTTTGCCGTCGGCCTTAGTCATCCTCCCGTCGTAAGACACACCGGCCAATGGGCCGCTGGGGTCCGCGCCTTGCGCGGCTTGATACCAACTCCACGCGCGGTCCCCGTGGGAGGTCACCGCCAGGCGCAGGCCGGCGGCGCGCACCGCCTTGGCCCAGCCGCCGACAATGTCCTTCTTCGGCCCGACGGCCACGCTGTTCCACGGCTGATACTTCGAGTCGAACATGTCGAAGTTGTCATGGTGGTGGGCCATCGCCGCGAAGTATTTCGCGCCGGCCCGCTTGTAGAGGGAAATCAGGTTCTCGGGATCCCATTTCTCGGCCCTCCAGATGTTGCACACGTCCTTGAAGCCAAACTTGGAGGGATGCCCGTATTTCTGGACATGGAATTTGTAGATGGGACCGTTGAACTGATACATTTTTTGCGCGTACCAGTCGCCCATTTCCGGCTGGCATTGCGGCCCCCAGTGCGCCCAGATGCCAAACTTGGCGTCGCGAAACCAGTCGGGCACTTGATAATTGTTGGCGAGCGATTCCATCGTCGGTTGAAACGGCCCCGGAGCGACGCCAAATCCGGGCGGCGGGAGAATGGGGGTCGGCGCCGGTGGCAGGGGGCGACCCGCGGAAGCGGCGACGGGCTGGCCGAAGGACGGCGCCAGCGGCAGGGTTGCGGCGGCGCCGGCGGCCAGCGCGGTGGTCTTGATGAATTGACGACGGGATACGTTGGGATTTTTCATAAAGTGCTTGTATTTCCATTCTCGCCGGGTGTCGAGGATTTATTATTGCCGGCAATGGCGCCGTGGATGGATTTGGAGGGCCGCCCGTTGGGGTTCGTCCGAAAAGAGTCGCAACCCATCCAGCTCCACTGGCCTGCCGGCCGCAACCGCCGTGTCCCGCATGGGGCGTCAGTTCTTCAACTGCGCCGCCGCTGTGCCCGCCCAATCGGTCAACTGCTTGCGCTGCGCATCGGACAGGCGCGAGGCCGGGTGCATCCAGGTGTAGCTGGGCAGCGGCATTTTGCCCTCCCGCACCTGGCGGACGATGCGGTTCCATCCCTTGCGCGCGCTGTCCGGGTCGTCATTCGGCCATTCGGAGAAGTTCAACGCCTCGCGGGCGTCGTTGACATGGCCGGCCACAAACCAGGAAACCGGCGCGACGTGGCTGTACCAAGGCCATTTCGTCTCGTAGGAATGGCAGTCATAACAGGCGTGGTGGAGCAGCGCGGCGATCTGCGCCGGAGGCGCGTGGACGGCCATCAAATCCTCTCCCGCCCCGACCGGCGGATTGGTCAGCGCCGGATTGAAGAACTGCGCCACCCCCGCCGCCAGCAGTCCGGCGGCCAGAACCCATTTCACCATCTTCTTCATACGTCAAAACCGCTCCGGCAGTTTCCATTGCGGAGCGCGGCAAATATGGCCCCTGCCGTGCCGGAAGTAAAGTATCCGCCCGCCGCGCGCGGATGAACTGCAACCGGATCAACCCGATTCCGCGTCTTCTTAACTGGGAACCCTGGCCGCCTGTAGTGGGTGGCCGGAATGGCCGAACCCCGGCTACCTGACCAATTTCGATGGTCTTTGACGCCCCGGCATACCATTGGGTTGGGAAAAGCCGTCACACCGTCACAACCGTTGATAATCAGGCACTTAACCCGTAACAAGAGTCGTCACAAGCGGTCTCCAGTAGCGTCACAACGGCAAAGAGGGCCCAACCCCAACCGGTCGCGGGGAGAAGGAGGCGAATTGCATGAATTGGGCAGGAATTTGGCCAGTTGGACAGCATTTGTCCAACTGCTTCCGGCAGAATCACGGGATATGAATACTCAAAATCAGATCATTGGTCAGGCTGATAATGTCAACCGAGAAGCCCCCGCCGGGAAGTGCTGGGTGAGCGAAGTTCGTCCGTGGCCGGAGCCGGTGGAGGGGCACGCGTTACTCGAGACGCTGGCCCAACTCTTGAGCCGGTTCGTGCTGTTGCCCAGATGGGCTGCGGAGACCCTGGCGCTGTGGGTGTTGCACACGCACGCGTATGAGTTGCGGGATGTGACGACGTACCTGGGAATTGAATCGCCGGAAAAGCGTTGCGGGAAGACCACGCTGCTGGGGGTGTTGAATGAACTGGTCAATCGCCCCATCGCGGCCGCCAACATCAGTTCCCCGGCGCTATTCCGGGTGATTGAGGAGGCGCGCCCGACGCTGTTAATTGATGAAGCGGACACGTTGCTGGCGGGAAATGACGAGCTTCGCGGCATTCTCAATTCCGGTTACACGCGCAGCACCGCGTACGTCGTCCGGGTCGGATTCCAGGAAGGGGTCTCCGCCGCCGGCGGTTACAGAGCGGCGCCGGAGTGGAACGAGGCGGCGGTTGGGAAAACGGCCTGCCAGGGAAGCAGGCTGGCGCGATATTCCTGCTGGTGCCCAAAGGTGCTGGCGGCCATCGGGCGGCTGCCCGAGACGCTGGAGGATCGCTGCATTGTGGTGCGGATGCAACGCAAGACGGCGCGCGAACGATGCGAGCGGCTGCGGGAGCTGGATCGGACGCAAGCGGGGATCCTGCGGCAACAGTGCGCGCGGTTTGTGGCGGATCACGCGGAGGCCATCGAGCATAAGAAGCCGGCGATTCCCGAGACTTTGAACGACCGCGCGGCGGACATCTGGGAGCCGTTGCTGGTGCTGGCGGATCTGGCGGGGGAAGGCTGGCCGGAAAAGGGCCGCGAAGCGGCGGAAGGCCTGGCGAAGGAGGCCATGGAGGACAACCCGCTCGGTTCGTTGTTCCTGGATATTCTGGTTGAATTCATGCTGGCAAAGAGCGGGCGGTTGCGCAGCCGGAGCATCGTCGCCGGATTGAACCAGCAGGCAGACCGGCCGTGGATGCAGTTGAGAAAGGGCAAAGAGATTGACGAGCTGTGGCTGGCCCGGCAGTTGGCTCCGTACGGCATCCGGCCGCGCACCATCCGGTTGGAATCCACGACGGCCAAAGGCTACATGCAGGATGATTTTGGGGAATCTTTCCGGCGGTACATTCCGCGCTCAGAACTGGAAGAACTGAAAGCGAAAGCCGTGGCGACCGAGGAAGGGCCGTAAGAATTGCCGCCGCCGGCTCCGACACGAGGGCGCCGGGGCTTTGTCCGGTCCCAACGGACTGCAACCAGGCGACCGGTGCAAGGACGCCAGGAACAAGGCGGGCGGAGGCGCAAGCTTCCGCCCGTGGTCGTCACTCCTTCACATTCAGGGCGTATCCACGTTCACAATAGAGCACGCAGGAGGTTCCCGCATCGGTTTCGCGGAATTGCACGATCATCCATATTTCTGACACGGTGTTGTCATCAGAAAGGATCCAACTTGGAACCAGCGCCAGCGGGCCGAGTTTCGAGCGGCCGGTTCTTTCGATGCCGCCGATTTTCAAAAGCCGCACGATTCCGGCCTGCTTAAGCGCCTCGCGCAGAGAATCGTCAGAAGTGTCAGCGGCAAGAGGACAAAGCTGACGGATGCGAGCAAAGTCATATTTAATGTCGGCCTCCCATGCTTGCTGAAGGATCTTTTGACACGCTTCCTCGCGGGTCATCCCCTCGGCGGAAATCCCGTACTTGGGATCGCTCACCGCCGGAAGGCTGGCTCCCGCATCCGGGATGGTTAATGGCATGTTGGTAACGGCAACGCCCTCGGGAGGTTGGAAGTCGAAGGTGCTATCCGGCAAATCCTCAAAATAGAGCATCTTGTCAAAGTCAAATTTCGGCGCTCCTTCCCGTCTGGAATTTTCCCAGATTTTCATGCTGACGAGCAGCTTGGTCCGGACATCAAATTCCAGAAGATACGATTGCGGCCCGTTAGGGGTATCGGAGCTACAGGTGACGACGACTCGTTTCCGGCCTGTGGCCGGATCGTCGCCTTCGATCGCCTTGTAATCCTTTAATTTGGAGAGCTGGGTGAGAAGCTCCGGCCCGGGCCAGGCGTCCAAACCCAAAGTGATGCCCGGCTCGACGTACACCATTTTGTCATCGTTGACGTAGGTGAAGGTTTTGTTGTCCTTTGTCCAAACCGTGGCCAAATCCCCCCCGTTTATCAGGTCGGCTTCGACAAAGTTGCCGGTCACCTCAGCCCTCAACCAGGCTTCGACCGGAGAGGTTTTGCCGCCCGCAGTGACAACCCCGGACATTTGAAGGCCTCTATATTTCTTGAGGGCTTCGACTGCCTGTTCCATGGCCCAGGCCGAAGGGGTCGAATGAATCAAAGCCAGCGCCACCAACCCCGCCAGCACCACCGTCGTGGCGAGGGTGTAACGGGCGGACGGTCTTTTGAGAAACAGAGCAAATATTTGTCCGAGAGTGAGTTCCGGGACGGCGGGCGCCGCGGCCGGCGAGGTCACCGCGTTTTCAATTTCACGGTGAACGCGTTCGTCGAGTTTCGAACTGGCCGGTGCGCGCATTTGCCGGAAGATTTGCGAAATATCCTGTGTCTTTTTCATAGGCTTAACTTTCCGTTCAAGAGTGTTTTCAGTTTGTCCAGGCCGTAGCGGTAACGGCCCTGGACGGTATTGGTTGAGACGCCTTGCATTCGGGCAATCGCCTGAAAACGCATTCCGCCGCACAGCCGCAACACAACGGTCTCCCGCTGTTCATAAGGCAATTCCGCCAACGCCCCGCCCACGCACTTGAGGTCTTCTCCGAACATGGCCGCCAGATCGGGACGCTGGATGTCCGGCGCGGCAGGTTCGGTGGCAGCGGCTTCGCCCGGGGCATGGTTGCGCTTGGACTTGTTTCGGTTGCGCGCCCGGTTGGCCACGCAGGTGGCCAGAAATCCCTTCAGACTGCCTGTCAGCCGGAACCGGCCGCCGGACCGGAGGAAGACGACAAAGACGTCGTGGACCACATCTTCGGCTTCGGCTTTGTCAACCAGGAGCGCCGTGGCCAGTGTGACCAGCGCGTGCTTGTGCTGTTCGTAAATTTCGCGCAGCGCATCCGTGTGGCCACGGTTGAACCGCCAAACCAGTTGCATTTCTCTGAGCATATTCCGTCCGGGTCGCTTCTCGATTTACCTATCCATACTCACTTACTACAACAATTGGGCCAGCCGTTTTAGTATGAAAAAAATTCCAGATGGAAGATTTGCTGCCACGCGCCCAGCAGCAGTTTGCCGTCTCGGACGGGCACGGTGAGGGAGGGTCCGAGCATCGTCGCCTGCAAATGGGAATGGCCGTTGCCATCGTGCCAGGCCTGTTCGTGGCCGTACTGGCGGCTGGGCGGAAAGAGCTTGTCCAACAGGGCTGGCAGGTCTTGCTGGAGACCCGGCTCGAATTCGATGGCGCCGATCGCGGCGGTGCTGCCGACGTTGAAGGTATGCGCGAGGCCGGAGCGCACGCCGGATTGGCCCACGATCCGGGCCACCTCGCCGGTGAGGTCGTGCATCTGTTTGTGCCCGGTGGTTTGAAGCTGGATTTCTCGTTGATGGGTCATGCCGTGGTTTACAACCAAGCCGCCGGGCAAGCGAGATTTTCCCGCAGGCGTCATTTGTTGGGATTCAAACCGTGGTCCGGCTGATTGCCGGCACGACCACCGCCAAGGGTTTGACGGCCACCTGCCGCCTGGACCGGCGCAGTCACACGCCCGGGCGAAAGGTAACACAGGAGGAAATGGCCAACCTCAACATCCAGCCAGCGCGCTTTCATGGCGAATGGAACTATGTCATTCATCCACACCGACAGAAGTTGTAAATGTTATTTATTGACGCGCCCATAGTGCTCCGCCTGCGCCAGAAGGTCATCGAGGTTTTCGAGTCTGTTCGACTGCACGCCCAAGATTTTGTTGGAAATCGGGGATGCGGGCGAGCTTGATTGCAGGCAGACATTTCCGTGATTGACCCCCACCCCTCCCGGCATTAAAACCATCACCCATGACAACACTCACAGATTTAACGACCAGCCAACTCAGAGAGATCGTCGCCATCAAGGAAAAGATCGAGGCGCTTCGAGGCGAGTTCGATTCAATCGCTGGTGGCGGCGGTGAAATTCCAATCCCGGCCGCCGAGGAAGCCCCAGTCCCCGCCAGGCGCAAATATCACATGACCGCCGCCCACCGCCGCAAACTCATCAAAGCTCTGGCGCGGGCACGGAGGATACGCTGGGCAAAGGCAAAAGCGACCAAGCCAGCCAAAAATAAGGATTGGCGCGGCAGACCAGCAACAAGGGCCAAACTTGCAGCGGCGGCCCGGGCCAGATGGAGGAAGGCGCGGGCGGAGGGGAGGACGAGGCTGTAACGCGAGACCAGAATGCGGCGGCCAGCGCGGTAGCGCCCCCTTGAAATGCTCATGTGCGGGAGAGAACCAAATGCAAATACTGGAGGCTGTCCACTGTCTGGTCCAAGAGCTGGGCATTGCCTGCGGCGCCAATGATGAGATCTTCAGGACGAAAATAGGCGACGGAATAGCAAATGCTGTCACTTCTGTGCAGCCCTGGTCTGAACCGGAGGCCCGTGGCGGCGACATCACGATCAAACTCGCGGGCGAAGCGCAACCCGAGGCGGCGCGCACCTTGCAGGGCATCATAGATGTTATTTTGATAAAGCTCGAACTGCCTACCAGCAAACGCAAGAAGACGCCGGACCATGTCGGGACAGGGAGGAAGATCGTATTTGCCGTGCCTGACGATGAGGCGGACATGCTGGCGCAATCGTTGGTCGGCGCCGCGGGAGTGGTGCGCCTGATGCCCGAATTAAGCCAGCAATATCACCAGGCAACGTCCTTTGCTTTACAAACGATCAATGCCATTCCCGGTGCAAAGCCGTTCATCCGCCTCATCATCCCCGGTCTCAATGATGTGCCTTCGCACGCGGTGGGCGAATATCCCTATTTCAATTTCCAAATACAGGGTGTGCCCGGTCCGCTGGCCAAAAGGCTGGCGACCACCATGCGGGTGAATGTCAATTCATTCGCTGCGAGCGGCAACAGACAGAGCCGGGATTTGAGCAAAAATTTCAAGGGTGGCAGAACTGTCGATATTGCGATGAATGCGAATTACGTGGCTGCCGCATTCGCGGATATTCAAGAATATGTGGGCGCCAAGGGTTTGTTGCCTGATCCCAAAATGCGAGGTGTTCTTAACCCAAGTTCGTCAGTTCGGGGATAGCGGGGCTTGATTATCAACGACTTTGGTGTTTTTGAGACCGTTTTTCTCCACTACATTTGGCACGATTTTCGGCGCGTTGGGCAGATCCAATCCC
>JBEKAN010000027.1:0-18987 GCA_050015895.1 Verrucomicrobiota bacterium | reverse complement strand
CAGTTGGCCGGGCTTGGTCCCGCGCAGCGCCACGGTGACGAACGAACCAAAGGTGTTGGTGTCGTTATTGTTGACTGTGCTGGTGATGGTCCAGCCCGAAGGGTCGTCCCCGGGCAGAAAATGGACTTCGTTCAACCGCATCGGGGTCCCTTTGACCTCGGCCGACCAGCGGGCGTTGTCCGCGTCCACATGAAGCTGGAGGTTCGGGGTGTCCACATTGATGGGCGGCGCCGCCTTGGCCGGCGGAGAATGACCGAGGGTCAGGAGCGCAAACAGAAGGGAAACGCGAACAGGGGTCGTGGTTTTCATAATTCGTTCCGGTATGAACACACCGCCCCGCCCGCCTCGCCGGAGCCGGAGTGATAATTCATGGTGGCAAAAAGGCTATCCAGGCGCCTCATGCAATCCAATAAAAATATCAACAATGGATCGCTCTGTTGGTTGCTTCGGCCTGTGTGGCCGCCGGGATTGGGTTCGTCGTCGGTCGCGCATGGGCGCGACGGACTATGGGCGTGTTGATGGTGGTTGCCATGCTGTACTTTCTCGACGTGATGTTGATGTGCAGTTGGGGCGGTAACCGTGATGGGGTGTGGCTGATGAGGGCGGCTCTCGGCGCCGCAGGTTACACGTTGCTCTTCTTGGGCATTTCGGCGTAGTATCGTGACGAAAATTCAAGATAAGAGCAATGAACGCCGCCGAGATTATCCAACTTATCGAGGACGCTTGGCGCGACGTTCCTTATCCTGGCGATGATAAGATCTTCACACCGGACTCTTACGACGATGAGGACATCGTGAATTACTTTGGCGGCACCACATGGCGCGGCCACAGTCCGGCTGATCTCCGAGCCCACAGTTCGGCCTTCACGTTCTTTGCGCCTGAAGCATTCCACTATTGGCTGCCGGCGTTCCTGATCGCAGCGATCCAAAGCCCCGAAGAAGCTGACGTCATCCTTGACTACATCGCCTGGTCCCTGGGGAATCGCTACGCGCCAGAGAGATGGTCGCTGTTTTCCCCCGTTCAGCGGCGGGCTGTGGCTGGGTACTTTCGGTTCCAAATCGAACGCTTCGGGGACGCTGCAGAGGACGAACCCAAGGCGCTTCGCATCCTGGAGGGGCTTGGCTGACCGATCATTGTCCTTTCATTTCTTTCAGGCAACAGAGCCTCTTCACTTTAACATTGAAAGTGCGAGAATTCCGCATATTGCGACCAGGGCAACATTGAGACAAATGAAAGCCCAATAGAGCACGGGCCTTTCGGTTCTCTTTGCAAAGGGCAGATAGAGTTTTAGGTCCACGACGCCCGTTCTCAGTCCACTCAGTAGTCTGGAAAGTGGCAGGATGGCAAAGGCACAAAAGAAGCACGCAAACAGGTATTTCACGGGTCAGCGGGGCGGTTTGCGCCAGAGTTCCACGCGGCAGTCGAAGCCGCCAAAATCCACCGCCTGACTGGACTGCAATTGGAGCAGCGGGCGCGGGTTCTCCATCAGCAACGGATTGGCCAGCACCAGCCGGCCCCCGGGCCGCAGGACGGCGGCGGCGACGCGGAACAGGTCCTCCAACAGCCGGTGAACATCGTCCAGCGGAACCCGCCTGCCCAGGGGCGGGTTGGTGAGGATGAGGGTCAGGCGGTCGTGGCCCAACGCGCCGCCGGCGGCAAAGTCACGGAAGTCGCAGCAGGTCAAATTCATCTCGACAGACTTTGCGCCAGCGGAGGCGAAGTTGGCGCGGGCGGCGGCGATGGCGGCCGGGTCGCGGTCCGTGCCGTAAAGGGCGCGCACGCCGCCCAGCAGGGCGCTTTCCACCAGTTCGGAGCCGGAACCGCAAAACGGGTCCCAGACGATTTCGTTTTCCACTCTTCCCGGCAGGCGGGCCAGGCAGGCGGCCAGCGGGGGATGCGAGGCGGCCGGGATGTCTTGCAGGCGCCAGGAAAAACGGGGATCGGGCGTCACGTTCGGGCGCAATTCGACCGCGTGGCCGCGGCCGGCGGGCTGGATGTCGAAGGTCCAGGTGACATTCCGCGCGTCATTCAGAATTTCCGGGCGCAGCGCATAGACGCGGTCGGCCAGCCGGCGCACCAGGCTGCGTTGGTGCCCCTTGGAAATGAAGTTGAGGCGATAGCGGATCGCGCCCTGGGTGAAGGCTTCCAAAAGCCGGCGCGAGGAGGGCGAGGTGATCGCGTAGGCCATGGACTCTATGAAAACCTCCTCTCCCCGGCCCTCTCCTCCACAAGTTTGTGGAGGAGAGGGAGAAGAAGCGCGGGCCGGTTCGGCGGCGGCTGGAACGAAGCCGACGGTGCCGAAACATCGCAGCGCGTAAATGTCCGCCAGCGCGAACGGAGCGACCGGGATGAGCGCGACCAGGCCGGGGCCGACCCCGGCGAGGCGGAATTTTCCGCGCGCGCGGATGAGTTCCTCCGCCTCCTGGCGCACGATTCCCTCCAACCCACGGCGTCCGCGCAGATGAATCCGCAGGCCGGCGAAATCGGAGAGGAGGCGGTCCATGCGCAACGCGCTGGGGCTTTGGGCGCGCGCGACGGAGGCCCGGATTTTCTGCTCCGTTTGCGGAAGGAGACCGGGAGCGCCGGCTTGGATGGTTTGCAGAGTGGCCTTCCCGCCGATTTTCTCCAGAGTCCGCGCCAGATATTTCCGCTCGCGCTCGAGAGTTGTGGCGCGGAGGAGGGAGAGGAGTTGCGCCTCCTCACCCGGGCCGGCGCCGATTTTTGGGAGGGCTGTGATGGCGTAGCGGCGAATCTTCTCGCAAGGATCCCGCAGCAGGGCAAGAAGCCACTGGCGCACGCGGTCCCTTTGCTCCCTCGGGCCGGATTCGGAGAACACCACGCCGACGGCGCGAACGACGGCGACCCCCGCCAATCGCTCGGCGGGAGAGGCGGCATCGAAGCGCGCGGCCTCCGTGTTCCACAACCGATCCCAGGGCAGGGCGCGCAATTGGGCGTAGAGATCCTTGTCGGGGTTTGGTGCGGCGCTTTTCATGCAGCGATGGGACGATTGAGAGTGTGTTTTGAGAGCCTGATTTTTTTAAGGCTGCGGCTCGGCAGGAGCCTCGCCCTACCACACACGACTCGGCAGGGCGAGGCTCCTGCCGAGCCATTTGCCTGGGGGCGCTCAAAAATCGGATTTTTCGAACACGCTCTCAAGCCACAATGTTGACGAGCTTGCGGGGGATGATGATGACTTTTTTCACGGGGCGGCCCTCGAGGAATTGGATGATCCTCCCGGCGGCCAGGGCGGCGGACTCGATCTGGGCGTTGGAGGCGTCGGCGGGGACGACAACGCGGTCGCGGAGTTTGCCGTTGATTTGGACGGGCAGTTCCATCGTTTTTTCCAGGAGAAGGGCGGGATCAAACTTGGGCCAGGGTTGGTAGGAAAGACTCGGCGGCGGAGTCTGGGCGGCCGTCATCTTGGCGAAGAGTTCCTCGGCCAGATGCGGGGCGAAGGGTTGGAGCAGAATCAAGAAGTCGCGCAGGATGGAGACGGGCCGCGTCTCCCAGGTGATGGCGTCGTTGACAAAGACCATGAGCGCGGAGATGGCAGTGTTGAAGTGGAAGGCGTCGAGGTCCTCGGTGACTTTTTTGACGCAAGTGTGCAGGGTCTTGAGCTGGGCGGCGCTGGGCGCGATGTCCTGGATGGCGGGGCTGAGTTGGATTCTTTCCAGCGCCGCCGGGTCTTCCGCGGGTTGCGCGGTCTGGGTTTGCTCAAAATCGGTCTGGCTTTGCTCGTCCACGAACAAGCGCCAGACGCGGCCCAGAAAACGATAGACGCCCTCGACACCGCGGGTGTTCCAGGGCTTGACCATTTCCAAGGGGCCGAGGAACATTTCGTAGAGGCGGAAGGAGTCGGCGCCGTATTGCGCCAGAACATCGTCCGGGTTGACGACGTTGCCGCGGGATTTGGACATTTTTTGGCCGTCCTCGCCGAGGATCAATCCCTGGTTGACGAGCTTGAAGAACGGCTCCGGGGTGGAGACCAAGCCGAGGTCAAAGAGGACGTTGTGCCAGAAACGCGCGTAAAGCAGATGCAGCACGGCGTGCTCGATGCCGCCCACATACAGGTCCACGCCCGGCGTGGCTGCCGGACTGGCGCCCATCCAATAACGCTCCGGCTCCGGGCCGACGAAGGCGCGGGAATTTTTCGGGTCGAGGTAGCGCAGGAAATACCAGCAGCTCCCGGCCCATTGGGGCATGGTGTTGGTCTCGCGGAGCGCGCCGCCGGGCATGCGGACCCAGTCCGCGGCGCGGGCCAGCGGGGGCTGGCCGGAGGGGGTGGGCTTGAAATCGGACAATTCGGGCGGACGCAGCGGCAGGGCGGATTCCGGCAGCGCGTCATGGCCGGCCGGGGTCCAGGCGATGGGAAAAGGCTCGCCCCAGTAGCGCTGGCGGCTGAAGAGCCAGTCGCGCAACTTGTAGTTGACTGTTTTGCGGCCGAGCTTCTTTTGGTCGAGCCAGGCCACGACTTTTTTCTTCGCCTCGGCGGTCGGCAGGCCGTTGAGGAAGCCGGAATTGACGCTGACGCCGTCCCCGACAAACCCGATGGAGTCCGCGCCGCCGGGGGCCTGGACGACGACACGGACGGGGAGGCCGAACTTGCGGGCGAACTCCAGATCGCGGGTGTCGTGGGCGGGGACGGACATGATGGCGCCGGTGCCATAGGAGGCCAGGACATAATCGGCGATCCAGACGGGGATTCGCTCGGAGTTGACCGGGTTGTCGGCGAAGACGCCGGTGAAGACGCCGGTTTTCTCGCGGGAGGTTTCGGTGCGTTCCAAGTCGCTCTTGCCGGCGGCGAACTGGCGGTATTGCTCGACGGCGGCCCTGGGCGTGGCGGCGCCGCCTTTCCAGGAATCGGGGGCGCCCTCCGGCCATTCCGAGGGCACCACCTCGTGCTCCAACCATTTGGCGATCATCGGATGCTCCGGGGCGAGCACCATGTAGGTGGCGCCAAAGAGGGTGTCGGGCCGGGTGGTGAAGACGGGAAGAAGCCAGGTCTCGTAACGGGTCTCGCGTTTGAGCGCGTCGGGAAGGGCGCGGCCGACGCGGAAAGAAACTCTGGCGCCCTCGCTGCGGCCGATCCAATTGCGCTGCATTTCCTTGAGGGAGTCGCTCCAGTCAATTTTTTCCAGGCCCTCCAGCAGGCGGTCGGCGTAAGCGGTGATGCGGAGCATCCATTGGCGCATGGGCCTGCGCACGACGGGAAAGCCGCCCACCTCGCTTTTGCCCTCCACCACCTCCTCATTGGCCAGGACGGTGCCCAATTCCTCGCACCACCAGACCGGCGCCTCGGTGACATAAGCCAGACGCTGGCTGTCGCGGTACTTGCGGCGGGCTTCGGGAGAGGGGTCCCCGGGCGGTTCGGGCAGGGTGGTCAGAGGCTCGGCCTTGTTGGTGGCGGTGTTGAACCAGGAGTTGTAGAGCTTGAGGAAAATCCACTGGGTCCACTTGAAATAGCCGGGGTCGGTGGTGTCAATTTCGCGGCTCCAGTCGTAGCTGAAACCCAGGGCCTTGATCTGGCGCTTGAAGACGGCGATGTTGGCCTCGGTCGTCTGGCGGGGGTGCCGGCCGGTGCGGATGGCGTACTGCTCGGCGGGCAGGCCGAAGGCGTCCCAGCCAATGGGGTGGAGGACGTTGCAGCCCAGGGCGCGGCGGTAGCGGGCGAGGATGTCGGTGGCGGTGTAACCCTCCGGGTGGCCGACGTGCAGGCCGGCGCCGGAAGGGTAGGGGAACATGTCAAGTATATAAAACTTCGGCGGCAGCCGCGCCGGGGGAACGGCGCCCCGGAGGCCGTGGCGGATGGCGAAGGGATGGTCCGCGGGGAGCGGCTCCATCGGGTTCCAGGCGCGGAAGGTGGATTGGGCGTCCCAGAACTTCTGCCACTTGGGTTCGATGAGATGGAATGGATATTGCCGGCGCATGGTCGGATGGAACCCGGAAAACGGGCGGGGTTTGGGGAGTGGAGAGCGGCGGCGGCCTATTCCTTTCCCTGTGGAATGACTCCCTCCTGGATCAGCTTCTTGAGCTTGGGAGTGATGACGAACTGGCAGTAGCCGCTGTTCTTGTTCTGGTTGTAGTAGTTCTGGTGATAATCCTCGGCGGGGTAAAAGGCCTTGAGGGGGACGATCTGCGTGACGATGGGGTCCTTGAAGTTTTTGGCGGCGATGGTTTTGGAGGCCTCGGCGATCTTCCGTTGTGTCTCGTCGCTATAGAGAATGATGGAGCGGTACTGGGTGCCGGTGTCGGCGCCCTGCCGGTTGAGGGTGGTGGGGTCGTGGGCCTCCCAGAAAATCTCCAGGAGCTTGGAGTAGGGCAGGACGGCGGGATCAAATTTGACTTGGATCACTTCGGCGTGGCCGGTCTCGCCGGTGCAGACCTGCTCGTAAGTCGGGTTGGGGACGGCGCCGCCGGCGAAGCCGGAGGTGACCGACTTGACGCCGGGAATGCGCTGGAAGACGGCCTCGGCGCACCAGAAACAACCGCCGCCGAAAGTGGCCGTCTCAATTTTTGCGGGAGCGTTGGTGGGGGGAGTTTGGGCGTTCATGGCTGGAGGGAGGAGAACGGGCAGCGCGGCGGCCAGGAGGGCGGCCAGAAGGCTGCGGGCGTTCGGGAAAGGACCATTCACTTTCATACGAAATACGTTAGACCAAGGAGGGGCGGGCTTCAAGTGGCAATGGAGGCGCGCGTCTGGCTGATCCTTGTCGAAGGAGCCGAGGGTTTTGGAGGGAAGGCGCGGCCGGTGGTTTTTCGTGCTGACAAACGGCGTTTCTGGCGCTATTTCAGCGGGCAATGAAAGAACTCGCCGCCATTCTCCAGGCCTGCGCTCACGCGCCGGGGCGGCGCATGGCGCTGGCCACGCTGGCGCGGGCCTCCGGCTCCACTTACCGCCGGCCGGGCGCCAGAATGTTGATTTTCCCCGACGGACAGTCGGTGGGCGCGATCAGCGGCGGCTGCCTGGAGCGCGATGTCATCGAGAAGGCGCAAGCCGTTCTGGAAGGCGGCCAGAGCGTCGTTCTGACTTACGACACAACCCCGGAGGAGGACGTGGTCTTTGGGGCCGGACTGGGCTGCAAGGGGGTCGTGGATATTTTGGTGGAGCCGGTCGGCCCCGGCCTTCCCGGCGCGGAACTGGTCCGGTTCATCAATACTATTTTTAAGGGGCGCCAGTCCGGCGTCGCGGCCACCATCTTCCGCATCCGGGGCGGAGTCGCGGCAAGGCCGGGCGACCGGCTGATGCTCGACTCCACTGGAAATTGTCTGGGACAAATCCAGGATCCGGCCCTCCAGACCCAAATGCTGGCTTTGGCGCGCGAGGCGCTGGCGGCCAATCGCTCCAAGACAGTGGAATTGGAACTGGCGAACGGCGGTGTGGAAGTTTTTGTGGAGTTGATTCACGCCCCCCGGCCATTGGTGATTTTTGGGGCGGGCCATGACGCCGGGCCTATTGTCCGCCTGGCCAAGGAAGTGGGATTTGAGGTCACCGTTGTGGACGCGCGACCCGCCTACGCCAGGCCGGAACGATTCCCGGAGGCCGACGCGGTGGTGGCGGCCCGCCCGGAGGATCTTTCCAAGATCGGCCTCAACCCAAGAACGGCGGCGGTCGTCATGTCGCACAATTATTTGATGGACCGCGCTTTTCTCCAGGCGCTGCTGCCGCGGAGCCTGGCCTACCTGGCCTTGCTGGGGCCTGGGGCGCGCGTCCGCCAAATGCTCCAGGAATTGCGCCAGGAGGGATGGGAGGCCGACGAAGCGGCCAGTCTGCGCCAAATCCACTGTCCGGCGGGATTGGACATCGGCGCGGAGAACCCGGAACAAATCGCGCTGGCCGTTCTTGCGGAAATCCAGGCGGTGATCTCCGGTCACGCCGGCGGCTTTCTGCGCGAGAAAAAAGGCCCGATCCATGCGCCCTCCGGCGGGGGATCATCGCAAAATCAATCCCAGCGCCCTTGAACTCACGCGCCAAACCAAAGTGCGCCCTGATCATCCTGGCGGCGGGCGGTTCGGCCCGTCTGGGCCGGCCCAAACAACTGGTTTCCTTCCGGGGGCGCAGCCTCCTGCGGCGCGCGGCGCAAACGGCCCTGGCCTCGGATTGCCGGCCTGTGATCGTCGTGCTGGGCGCTTTTGCGCGGCGGCTCAAGGGCGAGTTGGGCGCGCTGCCACTGACCGTGGCGACCAACCTCCAATGGGGTCTGGGCATCGGTTCCTCCATTCGCGCGGGGCTGGCGGCGCTGCCTCCTGGCAGGGACGCTCCGGACGCGGTCGTGATCATGCTCTGCGATCAGCCGCTGATTTCCGCAAGGTTCCTCAACCGGCTCCTCGCCGTCCACCATTCCAGCCGGCGCGGCATTGTGGCCTCCGAATATGCCGGGACGGTGGGAGTTCCGGCTCTGTTCAGCAGGGCCTACTATCCCGAACTGGCGGCTTTGGCGGCGGACTCCGGGGCCAAGGCCGTCATTGTCAAACATGAGAAAGACTTGGAACGGATTCCATTGGCCGAGGCCGCGTTTGACTTGGACAGGCCGGAGGATATGCGTCGGATGCGGGATTACTCAGGGGCAAAATTTGCCGGGTGGAGTCAAGGAGCAAAAAACGAGAAAAAAAAAGCAAAATAATTGGACAGAGGCTTCTGGTTTGGTAGAATGGCCGGGTAATTGCTTGTTGCTGTTACATGAGACAAACCAATCTGAAATCAATAATTGCCGCGCTGCTCATTTGTGGGACCACTGCGGTCCGGGCCGATGTCATCCTCGCTTGGAATCCTTCCACCGGACGCTCCATCACCAACTATACAGTGTTCTGGGGCACAAACAGCGGGGTTTACACCTTTGACGCCTCCGTCGGCACACTAACCACCATAACGGTGAGCGGGTTGGCGCCAGGGGCGGTCTATTATTTCTCGGTGCAAGCGACGGCTTCCGACGGCACGGAGAGCGCGTTTTCCAACGAAATCACTTACACCAACCCCGCTCCTGTGGTCCCGCCACTGCCCGCTGGCGCGGGAGGAGGCGTGGCAGGCGGCGGCGGGACAGGCGGCTCGGTGGGTGGCGGCGGCTCCGGCGGCTCCGGCGGGTCGGGGGGCGGAACCAGCGGCGGAACCAGTGGTGGAACCAGCGGCACGTCGGGCGGCGGGAGTGGCTCGACTTCTGAATTTCCCGTGCAGGGGGTTCCGCCAATGTTGAGTTTGGCGCTTTCAAATAGTACTCCTTTGCTGGCGATTTCCGGCACAGTGGGGGCCATCTTGACGATCCAAAGCACCACCAACCCCGCCAATCCCGACGCTTGGACCACCATCACCAATCTCAACATCACCAACGCCGCCACCGGCGTGGCGACCAATCCCGGCGCGCCTTCCGCGCTCAATCTGGCCTTTGTGCCCGCCTTGCAAGACTACCAGGTGGTTGACACCAACCCCCCGGTCAGTGAATTCTACCGGGTTGTGATGCCTTACGACTACATGGTTCTGGCCGATTCCGTCCTGACCGCCCAGGGGGACCCGTCCCGCCTGTTGCTGGTGGTCATGCCCGGCATCCCGGCCGACGACGTGTGCTACGTGACGCCGCAAAACGGGTTTCTTTTTTACGACGCGACCAACAACGCCTTTGCCCTGGAGCCTTCCGGCTCGACCATCCGCCAGATCGCGACCACCTTGTCGGGATCGCTGGGCCAGAGTTGGACCTCCGCGTCTGAATTTGCGTATTCGAACGGTGTCAGCTCCATCCTTGCCACCGTCGTTGAGACCGAGCCAGCGTCCTCGGATCCTGTGGCCGGCGCGTCCGCACCCATCATCAGCATTGATTTTTAAACACACCAATCCAGGGAATGAAAGAAAATATCGAAAAACGCGTCGTTGGCCTTTTCATTCTCATGCTGCTCATTATTGCCGGCGTCGCCTGGGAAGCCAACGAAAACATTAAGGCGTCCATTAACAAAACGGCCTGGGTGAACCAAACCCATCAGGTCATTTTGGACGCCAACGACATCGCGGCTCTTCTTCACAAGGGGGACGCCTCCATGAGCGCGTATCTTCTGACCGGAGACAAACGCGACCAGGCCAATTATCGCTCTTCGTACAGTGAGATGGTGAACAAGCTGGTGGTGGCGCTGCGGGAGAGCAGCCAGGAGGCCTACCACAAGGATTTCACCACGCTGACCAACCTCATCGGCCAGCACATCAATTTCACGCGCACCCTGGTTCAAGCCCGCGAGTCGGGCGGGGCTGATGCCGCCCGTCAACTCGCCCAAAGCCATCCCGACGGGGAGTCCACCACTGAAATTGACCGGCAGGTCCGCCAGATCAACGACAACCAGGAAAGCCTCCTCCGGCAGCGCGACCAGGAAGCCGTGATTCAGGCCACCAACACAAAGCACATTGTCTTCACCGGCGTGGCCGTCAATTTCGTCCTGCTGATTTTTTGCAGCGCTCTCATCCGCGACGACCTCAAGTCGCGGCGCGTGGCGGCGACGGCGTTGGAGGAGGCCAACGCGCAGCTTGAGGCCAAAGTGCAGGAACGCACCGCCGAGCTGGTCAAATCCAACCAACTCCTCAAGAAGGAGAACCTCGAGCGCCGCTGGTCCTACCAGGCGCTGGACCACCAGTTCCGCTACAACCAGTTGATCGTCAATTCCATCAGCGAATTGGTTTTTGTTGTCAGCAAGGCCCTGAACATCAGCCGCGTCAACCCGGCTGTCGCGCAAATCACCCAATGGCAGGCGGAGGACTTGGTGACCCAGCCGCTGGAGCGCGTTTTGCAAGTTCCCCAGGAGGGCGCGACCAGTCCCATGATCGCGGCCTTGAACGACGGCCGCGAACTCCAGGAGCGCCCGGCCGTGGTGACGCTCAAGAACGGCACGACCATTCCGGTTCGCTTCAACCTCGTCCCGTTGCGGGATGACAACAAAGTGGTCGGCGGCGTGGTCACCGTCAGGCCCTGGCACGGCGAACCGCCCAAGCCGGCATGACTTGTCACCCAGATCCAGGAGCAATCCCATGAAAAAGCACATCCTTTCAGTTGATGACGAACAGGACATCCGCGAACTCTTGCAGGAGAGCCTCGGCATGCAGGGCTACCGGGTTTCCGCCGCCGCCACCCGCGATGAGGCGCGCAAGATCGCCAAAGAGGACCGGCCCGACCTGATCATCCTGGACTTCCAGATCGAGGAGAGCGACGGATTTGTTCTGATTGACGAATTCCGAACTCTCTATCCCGGGGTCCCCCTGATGCTTCTGACCGGCGCGGTTTTTGGGAAGGGCGCCGTGCGCGAAGCCATCGAGAAAAAGGTGGCCAGCTATTTGGACAAGACCGCCTCCCTCGCCCAAATCGTCGGCGAGGTCCAGCGTCTCATCGGCGATCCGGAATAGAGTCCCGCCAGTCTGGGAGAGACCTCAGCCCTCAGCCTTGAGCCTTTGGCCTTTCCCCCCCACCCCCGCCCTCCGGTAAACCGCCTCGATCACGCGCGTGTTCGCCACCGCGTCCTCCGCCGTCGTGACCACCGCACCCCGCCCCCGGACCGCCGCCGCGAACGCGCGCAATTGAAACGTGTAGGATTTCTCCGGCGAAAGCCGCTCCACCCGCTCCCCACCCGCGCTCCGCACCTCCAGGCGATGGAAGAAATGCGGCTGAAAGGGCAACGTCACCCGCATTTCCCCCTTCGTACCCCGCGCCAGCGCCCACGTCCGCAGCAACACCCGCGACCACAACGAACAAGTCATCCGCGCCGCGCAACCGTCCGGGAGACGGAAATCCGCCTCCATGAAGCGGTCCACCCGCGACGGAGCGAGCATCGCGCGCGCCCGCGCCACCTGCGGCTCCGCGCCGGCCAGAAAGCGGATCAGATTGATGCAATAACACCCCAAGTCCATCGTCGCCCCGCCGCCCAAGTCGGCGCGATACCGGATGTCGAAGAAATTCCACAGCGGCGCGCAAAAATGCGCCTCGATGTGGCGCAACTCGCCCAATTCCCCGCCGGCCGCGATCTCGCCCATGCGCTCGGCCAGAGGATGATGCCGGTAATGAAAGCCCTCCATCAGCACACGTCCCGCCCGGTCTGCGGCGTCGCGCATCTCCTGGGCCTCGCGCGTGTCGCAGGCCAGCGGCTTCTCGCAAAGCACATGTTTGCCCGCCTGGAGCGCGCGGAGGGTCCACTCCGCGTGCAGACTATTTGGCAGCGGAACATAAACGGCGTCAATCCCCGCGTCCTCCACCAACTCCTGGTAACTGCCCAGCACCCGCGCAATCCCGTGCTTCTGCGCGAACGCGCGCGCCCGGACGGGATTCCTGGCCGCCAGCGCCTCGACGCGGACCTCCCGCCCCAACAGGCGGGCGGGCCGCACCATCGCCGTCGGCGCGATCCGCGCCGCCCCCAAAATGCCAATTCTCACTGTCTGCATGACTTGACTCCCGGGAAACATGCCCCGCTCCGCTGGCCGATGGCAAGCCCGGCGGCTTGCGGGCCGCGCCTTAACCCAAGTTCGTCAGTTCGGGGGTGCGAGGAAGGGCGGTTGCGTTGATTTGCAACGAGTTCATTGTGGAGACCCGGCGCCGTAAAATAAGGCCATTTGCATCCCTAATAAAACTCGCGAATTGTGTTTGCATTTCTTATGGAAAGGGTTCGGAAATGCGGGCGTCATCAATGGATAATTCGGTTGCCGGGGACAACTGACCAAACCCTGCCATCCTTGGGGCTGGCTGGAAGGGATAAGGACATGTTGCCTTTCGGCGAGAAGAAATTGTCAACCATGAAAATGCAATCTTTCCCGTCTCGAATCATTCCCGGCCTCGCGCTTTGCGCGCTGATGCCCTTCGCCCTCAACACCGCCCGCGCCGCCACCTGGGGGTGGGACGGCGCCACCGATCCCTCCTTGGCCACGGGCGCGAGCCTGAACACCACCACCAATGGCGAGGACTGGCTCTCCGACGGCTATTGGGACAACGACTCGGTGGTCGAAACCCTCTCCTCGTGGACGGACGGCGACTCCGCCATTTTCGGCGGCGACGCTTCCAGCCAGACGATTACGGTGGACGCCCTCACCATTGGCAACCTCACCTTCGGCCAGGGGCCGCAGGGCGCGGGCGCCAGCGGAACCGCCTATACCCTCTCCGGCGGCGCCATCACGCTGTCGGGCAACACCGCCATCACCAACAATACCGACACAACGATCTCTTCCCTGTTGGCCGGCTCCGGCAGTTTGACCAAGTGGGGGGCGGCGACACTGACGCTTTCCCCCGGCATGAACACCTACACCGGCGGAACGACCGTCAACTCGGGCACACTCTTTGCCAACGCCTACAACTCAGCCAGCGGGGCTGTGGGCGGCGGCAATGTCACAATCAACAACGGCGGCGCCATCAGTGTGGGGGGCGATAATTCGTTTGTCGGCGGCTCACCCTTGTCATCCAGCACCATCACCATCAACACGGGTGGCCTGGTCACCTCCACCAACGGCGCGGTTTGCCACCTCTGCCCGCTGGTTTTGAACGGCGGGACATTGAGCGCGACGACCGAGAATGACTACTATGGGAATTGGGATTTCGACGGCGGCGTCTCCACGCCGGGCAACGGCAGTTCCTCCTTCATTTCGGGTGGCAACGCCTCGTTGACCCAGAGCGGAGGAACGGTTTTCGACGTTGGCGCGAACGACACGCTAACGGTTTCCTGCACCCTCGGGGGCGCTTGGAACGTCGGGTGCGGGGGGCTGATCAAGAACGGCGGCGGCACGCTCATTCTCGCCGCCGACAGCAACCCCTTCTGCGGCGGAACGACCGTCAATGCCGGCACGATCTACGCCGACGCCGGCAACTCGCAATTCGGCGCTTTGGGCCAAGGCAGTGTCACAGTCAACAACGGCGGCACGATCAGCGTGGGCGGCGATAATTCGTTTGTCGGCGGCTCACCCTCGCCATCCAGCATCATCACCATTAACGCGGGCGGTCTGGTTGACTCCACCTACGGCGCGAGTTGCCATCTTTCCCCGCTGGTTTTGAACGGCGGAACTTTGAACGCAACCACCGTAAATCCCACCTACGGGAATTGGAATTTCGACTACGGGGTCTCCACGCCCGGCAACGGCGCTTCTTCCTTCATCACGGGCGGCAATGCCGCGTTGACCCAGAGTGGGGGGACGGTGTTCAACATCGGCGCAAACGACACGCTCACGGTTTCATGCACGCTCGGAGGGGCTTCGTTCATCCCAGGCGGCGGTCTGATCAAGACCGGCGCCGGCACGCTGACCCTCACCGGCGTCAACAGTTCCACCGCGGAGTGGATCGCCGCCGCCGGCACCCTCAACGGGACCGGATCCATTGCCGCCCCGGTTTGGGTCCAACCCGGCGGCACTCTGGCGGCGGGCACCCCCTCCTCTCTCGGCGCGCTTTTTATCTCCAACAGCTTGACTCTCCAGGGCAATGTCAATTTGCGAATCAACAGCAGCACCTCGGCCAGTGACCAACTCTCGCAGATGAACGGGGTGGTTTTCGGCGGCACGCTGACGGTGACGGACTTGGGCAATTCGCTCGCGTCGGGCGAGTCCTTCACCCTTTTCCAAATCGCCGCCGGCGCATACAGCGGCGGCTTTGCCGGTTTCAACCTGCCAGCCCTTCCAACTGGCTTGAGCTGGAATCTTTCCCTCTTGCCGGTCAACGGCTCCATCTCAGTGACCAACGCCGCCGGCGCGCCCATCTTCTATCCGCCTCCGGGCGGCTATACCAGCGCGCTGCCGGTGACCTTCGGTTCCCTGACCCCTGGAGCCACCGTCTACTATACCACCAATGGCCTCACCCCGTCCGCCGCCTCTTTGTCAGCCCCTTCCCCCGTCACGGTCGTGATGCCCCTCAACTCGACCGTCACGATCCAGGCCTACGCCCATGAGAGCGGCTATACGGACAGCACGGTGGTGACCGGGACCTACACAACGGTGCCGGGTTCGGTCTGGACCAATGTGAACGGCGGCTCTTGGTCCTTCGCGGCCAATTGGACGAATGACATCATCGCGGAGGGCGGCGGAGTCACGGCTGATTTCAGCCACTTGACCTTGCCCGGCAACGAGACCGTGACGCTGGATGGCGCGGTCACGGTCGGCCAGTTGATCTTCGGTGACTTGGGGAACCAGTACGAATGGTATGTCAATCTCGGAATCGGCACGACTCTGACGCTGGCCGCGACAAACACCCCAACCATTACGGTCAACAACCAGTCCGCGACCATCACGGCCACGATTGCCGGCACCAATGGTCTGGCCAAACTCGGCCCCGGCACGCTGACCCTCACCGGCGCCAACACCTACTCCGGCGGCACCACCATCAGCAACGGCACGCTCGCCACCCTGGATTTTGCCACGCTCGGCACGGGCGCGATCTACATCGGCTCCAACGGCGCCTATTCGTTCACCACCGATGGTTACAATCAGCCGACATTCCCCAATCCCGTCAGCGGCGGCGGCGCGTTCAACGCGTACGGCAGCGGGGGAAACCAGTCGTTTTGGAGCGGGGATTGGTCGGGTTTCTCGGGAACCTTGACCATCGGCGCCGGAGGCACCGGGTGGTGGACCGATTCGGCCAACACAGGCAGCACGACCATGAAGATCAACATGATCGGCGGCGGCGGCGGCTATGGGTGCTTTCTCGGCGCCTATGCCCTCGAATCGGGCATCACGCTCACCTATAACATCGGCGAACTAACCGGCGGCGCGGGGTCTTCGATATTTGGTCAACCCAGCACCGCCAACAACATTACCCTCTCGGTGGGCGCGCTGGGCACCTCGACCACCTATGCGGGGATGATCTGGAACAACTGGAACTACGCTACAGACACCAGCTCCACCATGAACCTGACTAAAGTCGGCGCTGGCACCTTCACCCTCAGCGGCACAAACACTTACACCGGCGCGACCACCGTCAGCAACGGCGCGCTTCAGGTGGATGGCGTCATCGGAACAAGCGCGGTCACCGTCCAGAGCGGTGCAACCCTCGACGGCGCTGGGTTCATTGGAGGAGCGGTGACTGTCTATGGCGGCGGCACACTCGCGGCGGGCGACCCCTCCGCCGTCGGCGCGTTGACCATCTCCAACACGCTCACTTTGGGCGCCGACAGCAAGACCACGCTCCGGCTCATCCAGACCACCGCCACCAACGACTCGGTCGTGGGTGTCACCACCCTCACCTACGGCGGCGCGCTCACCGTGACCAACCTCGCCGGAACTCTGGCCGCTGGAACCTCCTTCCAGTTGTTCAACGCCACAACCTACGCCGGCAACTTCGCGTCCACAAATCTGCCCCCTCTCGGCCCCGGCCTCGTTTGGAATTGGACGCCGTCCGCCGGCACACTGGCCGTGGTCCCCGCTCCCGCCACGATCACCAGTTACTCCGAGCTGGCCAACGGCCGTTTCAGCCTCACCTTCACCGGCGCCTTGGGGGCCAATTACACCGTTTATGCCACCACCAATCTGTCTTGGCCCCTCTCAAGCTGGACGGTCCTGACCAACGGCTCCTTCACCGCCGCCCCTGTGAACTATCAGGACACCAACTCCACAAACTATCCCGAGCGCTTCTACCACGTGGCCCTGCCTTAATCAGAACCAACCCGAATCCTCCCCCTCTCCTCCACACACCTGTGGAGGAGAGCCGGCGAGATAAGGCTTCCCACCATAAACCACCCCAACCAACAACGACTTCTAAGCCTAATTTGTGCGCCCAAAATGAGGCCGCGTCAATTCCCGTGTGACTTTTGCTTTGCGCTTGCAACTTTCCCCCTCCGCCGGGTTAAATAGGGGTGAGATTCGGCCCCATTGGCCGCGCTGCCATGCCACAACTCATTTTCAAGAACCGAAAGCGTGGTTTCCACGAAGGAGGACCTGTCCTCCGTCGCTTCCGCGCAGGAGGACCTGTCCTCCGTAGCTTCAGCGGAGGAGGATTCACCCTCATCGAAATCCTGATCGTTGTCGGCATCATCGGCCTGACCATGACGCTGGGGGTCCCGGCGTTTGTCAAGGCCATGCAGAGAGAAGGCATGCGCAAGGCCCAGTTTGATTTGCTGGAAGCATTCAGAAATGCCCGCGGAGCCGCCATCCTCCAGGCCAAGCCCCAGGACATGGTCTTCCGGCCTGTGGACGGGACCTTCCAAGCCCCCGGCGGCGCCTCGGCGACCCTTCCTGACAGCGTCACCATAGACTTATTGGGGGTGAACGAGATAGACTACGCGGGAGAGGAGTCCGCCCGGGTCCGGTTTTACCCCAATGGCACCTGTGACGAGTTTATCATCATCATCCATTCGCTCAAAGACGGCTCGCAATGCACCATCACCCTGGACCCCGTCACCGCATTGGCGGAGGTCCAGCCCCCAAAATGAACCGGCGCCAAACAGAGCGTTCAGACCCGGCTCCTCCGGCTTTCACCCTTATCGAGGTCATGATCGCCGTGGCGATTTTTTTCGTCGCCATGTTTGCCCTCCTGGCACTTCTCAACTCCGGCATCCATGCCGCCTCCATCCTGCGCCGCAACGCCCCCACCCCAGGCATGGCCGTGGCGGAGTTGACCCAAACCAACAAACTGGAAGCCGACTTCAAATCCGGAGATTTTGGCGAAGTCTATCCCGACTTCACCTGGCAGGAGAACATCTCGCTGGTGGCCACCAACGGCCCGAACGGCCTGTTCCAGGTGGATGTCGCCGTCTTCCGCGGGGGCGCGCCGTATTCCTCCATGAGCATCTTGCTTTACAAACCCGCTGCGCCCCACTGAGGAGGCTCCCCATGAACATCCGCTCCCGCGCCTTCACCCTCCTCGAAATCCTGATCGCCATCACCGTCTTCTCCGTCGTCATGATGGGCATGATGGCCACCTGGAAGTGCATCATCAGCGGCACCCAAACCGGCCAGGCCGCCGCCGCCGCCGCCCAGCGCGCCCGCATCAGCATCAAGACCATTGAGGACGCCCTCAACAACACGGAAGTCTCCCTCCTAAACATCCAGTTCTATTCCTTCGTCGCCGACACCACCAGCCAGAAGAATTTCGCCTCCCTCAGCGTCTCCGCCCGCCTGCCCGCCTCCTTTCTGGACTCCGGTTACTTCGGCGACAATGTCATGCGGCGCGTGACCTTCGACGTGGAAAAAGACGACCAGGGCCGGCAGAACCTCGTCATGACCCAATGGCCGATTCTGGCCGTCCCCAGCCCCCAGTACCCTCCCAAGTCCATCACCCTGGCCAAAGACCTGGTGTTCTTTGGCCTGGAATTCTGGTCGCCCACCGAGGGCGACTGGCTGACCGAGTTCACCAAAACCAATGAAATCCCCCCGATGATCCGGATCACCCTGGGTGTCGGCCGCACCTCCGCCGACCCCAACATCCCCTATGACGTGATCACCCGCGTGGTCGCCATGCCCGTCCAAGCCCATTGAAAACTCAACCCACCCATTCCCCAACCCCGCGCGCCTTCGCCTTGATGCTGGTGATGATCGTCATCATTGTCCTCACCTCCATTATCGCCGCCTTCATCCTCTCCATGAAAGTCGAGACCCAACTCGCGCAAGTCAGCGACTATGACGTGCAACTGGAATGGATGGGCCGCTCCGGCGTCGAACTGGCCCGCTACGCCCTGGCCTTGAAGTGCGCGGGCCAGGAAGGCGTGGACTCTCTGAACCAGTTCTGGGCCGGCGGCGCCACGCCCTGCACCAACGACAACCCGCCCTTCTCCCTCAAAGGCTACCCCCTGGGCAACGGCAAAATCTCCGTCACCATCACCGACATGGAGCGCAAATGGAGCATCAACAATTTGGCCGACCCGCAGTCCCCCAAACTCGATGTTTTGCAGAAGGCGGTCATGAAAGCCGGCGCCGCCGACCCCACCCAAGCCTCCACCATCGTGGATTCCATCCTCGACTGGAGAAGTCCCAACCCCGATCCCCATTTCAACGGCGCCAAATCCGAATACTACTCTCGCTTGGATCCTCCCTACTACTGCAAATGCGGGCCGATTGACGACCTCTCCGAACTG
>JBEKAN010000026.1:0-20032 GCA_050015895.1 Verrucomicrobiota bacterium | reverse complement strand
GAGGAATTGTTGTCCGTAATCCGGGGCGATGGGTTGAGCCATATCGGGTTAGACGTTGCGTCAAATAAATTGTTCAAAAATGTCGTTCGAGTTTTGAGACAGTCTCTGGCGTTCCGCACTCCAAGACGCTGCGCGCGCAAGACTCCCCATCCAAACTCCGCAAGGTTTTGGAGTGTGTGCGCGTCAGCGCCGCTTTCACTATCGCGCCCGCCAAGATACCCCAAACCCATACCCCACCTCACGCTCCTCGCGCCAGATGCAAACGGCTCGAAGAATTCCGTCCCACCCCTCCTGACGGGATTGAGATTGACGGCGGGCGGGGGCTTTCATAAAGTTCGCCCACCAAAAGAAAGACGCCATGAATTTTAAGCTGCTGTTCAAAGCGATTCTCATTCTCGCAGTGCTCGCGCTCCTCGTCATCATGGGGAGGCATAATCCGCAGGACGCCACACTGGCTCTGCCGCCCATCCTGCCCCAGACGCTGAAACAGCCGGCGGCGTACATGTATTTTCTATTCTTCGGGGTCGGCTTCGTGGTCGGCGCCCTGCTAATGACGGGCGGTGGAAAGAGAAGCTCCAGCAAGGCGGGCAAAGAGAAATAGCCGCTTTCCCGCCCGCGCACACCGTTTTGTCCAGCAACCCGCTCTCCTGCGTCCGCAAACAACCGCTGGATTTGCGCCCGCGCCTCTGGCAACATGGCTTCTATGACCAAGTCAAGCGGAGACATCACCAAAGCGGCCTTCGGCCTGGCCGAGGACGGCGCGGCGGTGGATATTTACACTTTGCGCAACGCCAACGGCGTCCAGGTTCGCCTCACCAATTACGGCGGCACTCTGACCTCCTGGATGGCGCCGGACAGGCGGGGCGACTTTGGCGACGTGGTGCTGGGCTGCGACACGTTGGACGGCTATCGCAAGGCTCCGGCCTATTTTGGCTGCATCGTGGGCCGCTGCGCCAACCGCATCGCCAAAGGCCGCTTCACCCTAAACGGCGTCACCCGTTCGCTGGCTGTTAACAACGGCCCCAACTCCCTGCATGGCGGCCTGCGCGGTTTTGACAAAGTGGTCTGGCGGGCCAGCGCGCCGGACTCCCCGGATGGTCCCGCGCTCGAACTGAGCTATCTGAGCAAGGACGGCGAGGAGGGTTTTCCCGGCAATCTTCTCGTCAGAGCGCGGCACACCCTGACCCGCGACAACGCCCTCCGCATCGAGTTCACCGCCACCACCGACCAGGACACCGTCGTCAACCTCACCAATCATTCCTACTTCAATCTGGCGGGCAAGGGCGACATCCTCAACCATTCCGTCCAGATCCACGCCGACCAGTTCACCCCCGTGGACAGCGCGCTGATTCCCACCGGCGAGTTGCGGCCCGTCGCGGGCACGCCGTTTGATTTCCGCAAGCCGGCCCTCATCGGCGCGCGCATTGAGGAAGACGACGAGCAACTCAAGTTTGGCGCCGGCTACGACCACAATTGGGTGTTGAACAAACCGGCGGGAAGTCTGGCGGTGATCGCCCGCGCCACCGAGCCGATGTCCGGCCGTGTGCTGGAGGTCCTTTGCACCCAGCCCGGCGCGCAGTTTTACACCGGCAATTTTTTGGACGGCACGATCACGGGGAAAGGCGGCCGGCCTTGTCAGCGCCGCGGCGGGTTTTGCCTGGAGGCGCAGCATTTTCCCGATGCCATCAACCATCCCAGCTTTCCGTCCCCGGTCTTGAAGCCGGGAGAAATCTACCGCCAGACCATCATTTTCCGGATTTCGACGGAGAAATGAAGGGGAGTTCCACAATGCGCGCGGAGACTTTCGCCCCGCCCGCCGCCACCCACAACTCCGTTCCCGGCGCGCCGGCCTCGCGCCGGACATAGCCCAGGGCGATGTTCGCCTTGAGGGTGGGCGAGGCCGCCGCGCTGGTGATGACGCCCACTTCCTTCTCCCCCAGAAAAAGCTTGCCGCCTTTGACCGGCAATTCCGGCAAATCATCCGGCAGCCGCAGCCCGCGCAAGGACTTCGCCACCTGCCCGTAAGTGCGCACGCGCGCGATGACCTCCTGGCCGATGTAACAGCCCTTGCTGTAACTCACCGCCCGGCTCTCCAGGCCGGCCTCGGGCGGAAGGTGGGTGTTGTCCATGTCCGCCCCAAAACGCGGAATTCCCGCCTCGATGCGCGCGATCTCCAGAGCGGCCCACCCGCAGAAACGTCCGCCCGCCGCCCGAGTCGCTGTCAACAACTTTTCTGCCGCCGCCGCCAGCGACGCGGCGGGGACAAAAATATCGAATCCGCCGCTCCCGATTCTCGGCTGGCCGGCCACAACGACTTCCCCCAGCGCGGGATCCTCCATCCGGGCCGCGCCCAAGGCCTCCCGCGGGACGGGCAGGCCGAGGCTTTCCACCACCGCCGCCGCCCGCGGACCTTGCGCGCTCAGCAGCCCGTAGTGCGGCGCGGCGTCGGCCACCTGGACGTCCTCGGCGATGATATACTTCTCCAGGCGCCCTTGCACCGCCGCGCTCAGGCCCGGCTCGAAGTCCAGCAGCAGCTCGTTTTCCAGGCAATAAATGTTCAAGTCGCTCTCCATCCTCCCCTTGGCGGTGACGAGCGCGGCGTAACATCCCTGGCCGGTTTTCAAGTTCTTCACGTTGTTGGTCACCTGCCCGTTGAGAAAAATCCGCCGGTCCGCCCCCAGCACACAAAGTCTGCCCCGAAAACTCAAATCCAGCGCGCCCGCCGACTCGCGCAACGCCGCGTGCTCGGCCCGCGCGTCCCCGTAATCCTCCACCCCCTCCTTCCCGCTCAAGTCGAGAAAGCGTCCTCCGAGTTTTCGATGGAAATCATGCAGCGCCAGCGTGTCCACGCCACCACCATATCATGTCCTGCCGCCGATATCGAAGATCAAACCAAATTCAGCCCTCACCGTTTTTTGCTGGACAATTCGCAATTCTCGGTTTAGAGTGTGCGGGACAAAATGATGCGCCAGTCAAAAACACGCCCAACCCTCCACCGGAGAACGACCCCATGAATTCCAACTACTCCCGCCGCCGATTCCTCAAACACTCGACCCTGGCCGCCGGCGCCCTGGCCCTGGCTTCCGACGACCTCCTCCGCGCCCAGTCCGCGGCCGCGCCCGCCACCAAGCGCACCGCCGTGGACGTGGTGCCCCTCGGCAACACCGGCCTCAAAATCAGCCGCCTGGGCATGGGCACCGGCAGCGCCAACGGCGGCGTCCAAACCGCCCTGGGCCGCGACGGTTTCACCAAACTGGTCCACTACGCCTACGACCAGGGCGTCCGCTACCTGGACTGCGCCCAGGCCTACGCCACTTTCACCTGGATCGCCGACGCCATCAAAGGGCTTCCGCGCGAGAAGATATTCATCCAATCCAAAATAGACGGCCAGCCCGCCGACGTGCTCGCCGCGATTGACAGCCACCGCAAGAACTTCAACACCGATTACGTGGACAGCATGCTCATTCATTGCATGTACAAAAATGGCTGGACCGACGATTTCAAGCGCGTGATGGATGCGTTCGACCAGGCCCACGACAAAAAGTGGATTTCGTCCAAAGGCGTCTCCTGCCACAGCCTGCCCGCCTTGCGCGCCGCGGTCGCCACCGATTGGACCCAGGTTCACCTCGTCCGCGTCAATCCCCAGGGCGCCCGCATGGACGGGCCGGAGGAACAAATGTGGTCTCCTGTGGACCCGGGCCACGACACCGCGCCCGTTCTGGCCGAACTCAAGACCATGCGGGCCAAAGGCCGCGGCGTCATCGGCATGAAAATCATCGGCGACGGCACCTTCGTCAATCCCGACGACCGCGAAAAATCCATCCGTTTCGCCATGTCCCGGCCGGAGTTGGACGCCATCGTCATCGGCTTCAAGAGCGCCGACGAGATAGACGAAGCCATCAAGCGCATGAATCTGGCCCTGGCCTCCCCCGCCTGAGGGCCGATTGGTTGTCCGCCAGCGCCATTGGCGCAATTCCGTCTGTTCTTGGGTTCCGGGATTGCGCGCCGGGTGGGTTGTGACCAGGATGGGGCATGGCCGATGTGTTCTCCAGGCGAAAACGGTCGGAAGTGATGGCGGCGATCCGGTCCAAGGGCAATGTGGCCACCGAAATCCGGCTCATGGGGATGCTGCGCGGAGGAGGAATCAAGGGCTGGCGTCGGAACCAGCGTCTGCCCGGCTCCCCGGATTTCGTTTTTTGGAGGGAGCGGCTGGCGGTGTTTGTGGATGGTTGTTTCTGGCACGGGTGCCGGTGGCATTGCCGGATGCCCAAGACGCGGGCGGGATTCTGGAAGAAAAAAATTTCACGAAACAAGGCGAGAGACAAAGAGGTGGGAAAAATCCTGCGGCGGAAGGGGTGGCGGGTTTTCCGGATCTGGGAGCATTCGTTGCAGGCGGGGGTTGTGGTGGTGGTCAAGCGAATGAGATTGGAGTTGAGACGGGCGCGCGCGCAAAGCGCGGGATGACCGGAAACTCATGACAACCGGAAAAGAATCCCAGAATCCGCGTCTTCTTTTGTGCGCGGAACGCACAAAGTTGCTCGGTCAGCGGAGATCATCGGGCGCGGGCGCGGGCGCGGCTGGAGCGGCTCCAGGCACGGCCAGCTTGAGCACGACATTCACGTCGCCCGCCCGGGCCTGGACCGTGGCGGAACTGGCCTGGCCGTAGAGATTGCGCGGCACGCTGGCGGACACGCCGACCGTTCCCTCGCAGACCTTCAAAGCAAAACGCCCGTTGGCATCGGTGACCGCGGTGACGGTCGGCTGGCCTTCCCCACCCACTCGCACCGTGGCCCCCGGAACGGGCTGGTTATTGGACCCCACCACCACTCCTTCGAGCGGACGATTCACCATCGCGAGCTTGATCGGTGGCAATTGGAGTCTGGCCGTCTGCGTCTCTGTGGCCGTGACTGGCACGGTGACGATGCCAAAGCCGGGCGCGGTCGCAGTCAAGCTGAACGCTTGTCCCTGCGGAAGGGCGCTGAGAGTGAAGACGCCTTGTTCATCCACCGAGGCCAGGGGCCGGTCAAGCGGCCTGGTCCACCCGAGGGCGTTCATGATGAGCCGCACTGTCGCGGTTTTCACCGGCGCACCGTTGATGTCCCGCACGGAACTTGACAAGGCAAGCCCCTCCCGCAGGCGCATGTCCAGATTCGTGGTCTTCTCGTCAATTCTGGCGGTCGAGGCGTAATTGTGCGCCAAATCGCGCCCCACCAATAAATACTCGAACGCATTCCCGGTGGTCCGAGTCACGGCCGCCGGACCGAAATTCTGTGGTTGCCAGGTAATTGAAAACCTGCCGTCGGCCTCGCTCTTGACATCCTGCATAAGGCTGGTTCGCGGCATGACGGACAGGTCCACCCCTGGGGCCGGCGCGCCGGAGGGGTCAAATACTGTTCCTGTGGTCGTCACCGGCCCCCTGCCAACCACGCCATTGTTCGGAAGGGCCGTCGTCGCGATGGCCGCGTTCCTGCCAATCTGGAGGACCACATTAGTATCGCCACCCGCCGCTTGTGCGCGCCCGGTGACGCCATCCATGTTGGCCACAATGGTGACCGCTCCTTCGCAGACATCGAAGGCGAAATGGCCGGTGGCATCCGACTCGGTGTTGGTGTTCGCTTGCCCCGCGCCTGAGAAGCTGACCCGTGCCCCGATGGCGGGCTGTCCGTCCGTCCCCAACACCTGGCCGGCGAGTTTGAGGCTGGCGAGTTTGAGCACGACGGCGGGCAGATCCAGCCGGGTGGTATGCGTTTGAGCCTCTTCTATCGGGATGAGTGCATTCATGCCGTGGCCGGGCGCCCCAAGCGCCAAAATCTCGTAGCGGCAACCCTGCGGCAAGGCGGTGAACCGAATGACTCCCTTGTCATCGGAGTGGATGGTAGGCTCGCTAATCGGAGCCTCCGTGTTTCCAGAAAAAAAAATCAGGCTTGCCGTGGCATTGGTGATCGGTTTGCCATTGGGATCTTGCGCTGTGGTAGCGATGGTCAACCCAGGTTGCAGGTGAAGGTCAAGATTGGTGGTGGTTTCATCAATCGTGTGCGCCGCCGCAAGCTCGCGCCCCAAGTCGCGGGCGATCAGTGAAAAAACGTGGACCGTGTTCGAGTCGAACCTGGACGCCCACTTGATTATATATCGTCCGTTGGCGTCGCTTTGGATCGGCACGTTCGGGGCGGTGGCCGGCGGCACCACCAGGAGGGACACTCCTGGCGCGGGCGCGCCGGAGGGATCAAACACCGCGCCTGTAATCGTTCGCGCCCGCGTGGCGAGGGCGCGAACGATGCCCGCTTGCGAGCTTGGCATGCGTCCTCCCGCTCCAACCTTGAGCACCACAGTGGGCAGGTCAATGCGGTTGGTTTGCGTTTCAGCCTCCTCTATCCTGGTCGGTGGGAAGCTTGATGCGTAGCCGGGCGCCAGGAACCAAACGCTGTAGCGCCCGCCCTGCGGCAGGGCGGGGATCTGAACGCGCCCCTGGTCATCGGCGGTCATGGGCGGGCTGAGAATCGCATTCCCCGTGGTTCCTGAAAAAATATCGAAACCCGCCGTGGCATTGGTGATGGGTTTCCCATCCGCGTCCTCCACTTTGCCGAAGATCGTCAGCCCCGGTTGCAGATGGAGGTCAAGATTGGTCGTGGTTTCATCAATCTCGCGGGCTGCGGCCAAATTGTGCTCGATGTCACGCGCCACCAAAGTATAAACGCGCTCCACGGTCACACTCCCGGTCCTGAGCATGGCTCTCCAGTAGATTGCATATTTTCCGTTGGCGTCACTCTTGAATTCGGAGCGCTGGTTGAAGGTCGGCCCCACCACTATCAGGGCCACCCCTGTTGCGGGTGCGCCGGATGGATCAAAGACCGTCCCCGAAACCACCCGCGGCGGACCGACATTGGAATTGACGCCCGCGGGTGTGCCGACCTGCCCCTGGCAGTCCATGCCGAAAACCAAAGCCAGGCCCAATGCCAGACACCATTTCTGAGATTTCTTCATAACGTCATGTCAGGCGGAAATATGCCGTTAAGACGATGCTTCCTCTTTGGGAATCCAAAGGCCACCCTCTGTAAGACGGAAAAAGAGCGTCATTAGTATCTCTGTTTGTTTACTTCCTCAACAGGCGTTTGGCTTTGCGAATCCACACGCGGTCGCGTTTGCGCTCGAAGTTCGGGGCGTGGGCGTCGTCGCTGAGGGTTTCGCGCAATTCAAACTGGGCCGCCTCCCTCTGGTTCCGCGCCAGATATAATTCGGCCAACTGCACGCGGGCGCGGGCGTAGTTGTGGTTTTCCAGCACTTGTTTCCAGGCGGCCACCGCGGCGTCCGTCTCGCCCAGGGCGGCCAGGGTTTCGGCGCAGGCCATCAAGGAATGCCCGTAGTCGTGTTTGGGGTTTTCGCGGCAAACCTGCTCCAGGATGGGGAGGGCGGCGGCGGGATCGTGTTTGCGCAGGAGGCACTGGCCCATGTGGGCGCGCGCGTCAATGTCTTGCGGGTCGCGCTCCAGCGAGGCGCGATAACATTCCTCGGCCTTGCGCAAATCGCCCTTTTGGAAATAGATGTCGCCCAACTGCAAATAGTGGTGGGGCTTGTCCAGGTGATGGATTTGGTCCTGCAATTCCTTGATGCGGCGGCGGTCCAGGGCGCCCGGGAGTTGAAAGCCCCGGGTGGCGGACGGGGCGGCCCTGTAAACGAAAAAGAAGTAAAGAACATCGCTGAGCCCTGGAAAGATGAGAATAAAAGCGGCCCACAGCCATTCCTCGCGGCGAACGGCGTCAACGAGCATCCAGACATGAAAGGCGACCATCAGCAGCACCAACGGGTTGCCCAACAGATCCGACAGCGATAAATGCAAAAAGTGTCGCATTGGAGGCGCCGGGAGACTCTAAGGCGGGAGGAGGCGGGAATAAATGGAAAAAGGACTGAGATTTGCGTCTTGAATTCCGGGTGGAAACTGGCTTTTCTGAGGCGGGAAAGGCGGGGGTGTTCCCGGCGCCGGGCGGCAACTTTTCCCGCCGCCGGGTCGTCCAGGCTCTGGCGGATCCCGTGAATTTGAAATGAAATGAGCAACACGCTGATCATAGTTCCGACGTACAACGAGCGGGAGAACCTGCCCAAGATGGTCGGGCGGCTGTTGAATCTGGCCGTGCCGGTGGATGTGCTGATCGTGGACGACAACTCGCCGGACGGCACGGGCAAAATGGCGGACGAGTTCGCCGCCAAACACCCGGCGGCGCATGTGCTGCATCGCCAGGAGAAGAGGGGGTTGGGCCGGGCGTATTTGGCGGGTTTTGCCTGGGCGCTGGAGCGGGACTTTGAGTTCATCATGGAGATGGACTGCGATTTTTCCCACAACCCGGAGGACATTCCCAAATTCCTCGAGGCGGCGCAGAACGCGGATTTGGTGCTGGGATCGCGGTATTGCGGGGGCATCCGGGTGATCAACTGGCCGCTGCGGCGCCTGCTCCTGAGCACCGGGGCGGCCCTATATGTGCGGCTGATCACGGGCATGCCTTTCAGCGATCCGACGGGCGGCTACAAGTGTTTTCGCCGGCGGGCCTTGCAATCGCTGGAGCTGGAGACGATCCGCTCCGACGGGTACAGCTTTCAAATCGAGGTGACGCACCGGCTCTGGCAGAAGGGGATGCGGGTGGCGGAGGTGCCGATCATATTCACGGAGCGGTTTGAAGGCTGCTCGAAGATGTCGGGGAACATTTTTTGGGAGGCGCTGATCATGGTCTGGCGACTGTGGATCCAGTGCGGCTTCCGGCGTTCGCCTCCGCGGCGGGGGCCGGGCTGATCCAGTTCTCCCAAACCAACGTCACATTTCTTGGGGCGGCGCGCACGGAGCGCGCGCCCAACCTCATAACGCCGAAATGGCATAAAAGGGTGCAGACCGCAAATTGACGCGGCACAAGAAGAGCCGTCAAGGGCCGACTACGACGCGATAGAACATGGCTCCCGGACTGTTGGTGGTGGTGAAGGCATAGGAAAGACCGGCGAGATTGGTGGAGAATGTCGCGCTGGCGTTGGTGGTCCAGGTGGCGCCCAATTGGCTGGTTTGGAGCAGGTTGAGGGTGGCGTTGGTCTGACTACTGATGACGGTGAAGTTGAGTTGCACTTGACTGGCGCCGACCACCGGAGGATCCAGCGTAATGCCCGTGTCGCCGCTCAACGCGCACACCTCGGCGCCCGCCAATAGGAACAGTCCCACGCCAAAATCCGTGTAATCGGGCGCGGAGTCATGGGTGACCGGCGGGTTATTGGTGGGCGCGTCGCCGGTGCTTTGCTCGTAACCGAGGAAGCCGGGGCCGTTGGTGGTGTCGTTGCCGCGATGGAGGGCGCCGTTGGACAGGGCGTTCCATCCGCTGATGACGGCGGGCAGATAATCACTGGCGGCCAGGCAGCCATGATTGATTCCCCAGGCCATGCCGTAAACGAAGCAGGACGTGCCACTGGCCTCCGGTCCGGGATAATCGTTGGTGTAGGCGAGGTTCATGTTCCAGAAACCATCGGGGCGCTGCGCAGCCTTGACGGCCGCCGCCATGTCCTGAAAGGTCTGGAGGTACTCGGGGTAGTGGGGATCACTGGACGGCAGCACATCCATTGTGCGGCAGAGCGCCACCATGGCCCAGCCGTTGCCGCGCGACCAGTAGCAT
The DNA here is from genome assembly GCA_050015895.1 of Verrucomicrobiota bacterium. Lineage (GTDB taxonomy): Bacteria > Verrucomicrobiota > Verrucomicrobiia > Limisphaerales > Palsa-1400 > JBEKOF01. The sequence goes on along the minus strand of JBEKAN010000026.1, from coordinate 10,394 downwards.
TTCTGCCGGGTGCCGTCCGAGGCCGTGTAGTTCGACAGAAAGGTCGTGTCCCGCCACCAGAGATGGTCGGTGAGGTTGTAAAGGCCGTTGGATTTGCCATACACGCTTTTGATATTATGGAAGAAGGAATACATTTCCGGCGTGTATGTGGCATTGGTCTGGAGGGCGGGGATGGTGTTGGAATCGAGCGCGCCGAGCTTGGCAAACGCGGGCATGGACATGTGGAGGGAATCCACATAGGTCCACTCGCGGAGACCCGTTTGGTTCTGCATCCAGTAGTTGACGTTGTTGGCGATGTGCGTCAGCCGGTTGGTCTGGGTGGTGTCCATGAGGTAAAGCTCGATATACTCCTGGCCGGCGTCCTGGTCGTCGGGGTCGGTGTCAGTGTCCCCGGAGCGCAGTGTCCAATTGGTGAACGCGCCCCACTGCGCGGCGTAATTGTAGATGTTGGTGTCGTGATTGATCCGGTAGAGGGCCAGGGCGCCCTCGAAATAGGCGCCCCGGGTCCAGATGGTGCTGGGGTGCGATTTGGGGAGACAAGCGGCACAGCCGGGAACGGGCCAGTCGTTTGTGAAATTATTGTCGGCCAGCACCATGTCACTCAGGATTTGGGACTGCGGAGGCAGGAATCCCGGCACCGGCGGGGGCGCGGCCGATCCGGCGCCCGGGAAATTGGCCGCCGCGGCGGCCCACAGGAGCCAGCCGGCGAAGGGAAAGGAGATTCGCGGGCGACCGGATTTCACAAAGCTAGAACTCCCAAACTATATGGGCCAGCACGTCGAACCGGTCCGCGCCGCGGTTCAGCCCGACGGGGATTCCCAGGCCCAGCTCCACGTTCCGGGCCGCCCTCCAAAGAAAGCCTGGAGTCACGTATATTTCATCCTCGGTTCCGTGATGGTTCCATCGGTTGTCGTCCCAATTGAGTTCCAGGGTGGCGGCGGCGTGTGAAAAGAGGACAAAACAACCGCCGCCCCAATTCAACTCATGCGCGGCGGGCTGCTCGTCCGCCTTGTCGGCGGGAGCGACCGCGCGCCGCAGGAGACTGGCGCCCATTTCCGTGAAAAACTGGGTGTGATGAAGTTCTGGAAAATCCCGGGCCAGGATGAGGGCGGGTTGGTATTCCACGAAGCCCTCGCTCAGATCCTTGTTCACGTCGCCCACCGGAAATTGGACGGAGAACCGCGCCGCAAGGTGCCAGAGGGAACCGCCGATGTTCATGAAACTGTATTGGGAGCCGACATCCACATCGCCGACGCCGCGGGCGACGGGTTGGTTGCGGGGGTAGCGCTGAACCAGGGCGTCCCATTCCGACTCCACCTGCCAGCGGTCAGTGAGGCCATATTCCAGGGAGACCGGGAGGGTCCAAGTGTCGCCGCCGGAATGGTTTTGATAAACGGAGGCCAGTTCCAATTCCAATTCTCCCTCTTCCTGCGGATAGACGAGATCGGTTTTGAAAAGCTCCTCGATGGGCCTTTTCTGACTATTGGTGGACCCGGCGTCGGCGTCGGCGTCGGCGCGGGCAAAAGAGGGCGAGAAGGAAACAAGAGCAATCGCCAACAGCCCAATCGAGCGCCGGGCGGCGGTGCAGCTTTTGTTGATTGTCATAATCAGGAACGGAACATAAAATAGACGGCCCCAACCAGACAAAGTCCAGCCCAAATGAAATCAAGTTTGATGGGCTGTCGCATATAAAACACAGCGAAGGGGACGAACACGGACAGGGTGATGACTTCCTGCACGATTTTCAATTGCGCCAGGCTCAACTGGGTGTACCCGATGCGGTTGGCCGGAACTTGGAATTGATACTCGAAGAAGGCGATGCCCCAGCTCAAAAGCGCGGCGACATACCACTTCTTGTCGTTCCAATTTCGGAGATGGGAGTACCAGGCGAAGGTCATGAACGTGTTCGAGCAGGTCAGGAGCAGGACGGTCTGAAGGACGATGGAGGTTTTCATACTCCGAGCGTAATGAGTGTCATGATCGGGATCGGTTCAAAAAACAATGTGTCCAGTCGGTTTGTCAAAGGAACGAGAGCAAATAAGCCGCCAAACCACCGCAACTCCTTCGGCGTCGCGTTCCTGAAGCGCTCGCCGGAGGCGAGCCGTGCAATCCAAATTAACAGCCAAGGAGGCATAATGATGGATGGCTTCAGGTGGCTGAATTCTCACGGCCGCGGTTCATGGCCAGGCGCTTGGCCAGGCGGATGGCGGCGCGCATGCTCGACGGGTCGGCCTTGCCCTGGCCGGCGATGTCGTAGGCGGTGCCATGATCGGGCGAGGTGCGAATGAAGGGCAGGCCCAGGGTCCAATTGACGCCGTTCTCAAAGGCCACCATTTTCAAGGGAATCAACCCCTGGTCGTGATACATGGCGACGACGACCTCGAAATCGCCACGGTAGGCGTAGTAAAAGAGCGTGTCGGCGGAGAGGGGGCCGGTGACATCCAAGCCGCGTTTGCGGGCGTTTTCGACGGCGGGCTTGATGATGGTGATTTCCTCGTCGCCCATTTTGCCGCCCTCGCCAGCGTGGGGGTTGAGGCCGCAGACGACGACGCGGGCGCGGGGCAGGGCCAAATCGCGGCAGGCCTGGGCAGCCAGTTCGATGGCTTTTTCCACGGCCTCGACGTTGAGTTGGGCGGCGACGAGCTTGAGGGGGAGGTGAGTGGTGGCCAGGGCGACGCGGAGCCAGCGGTTTCGATCATCCTGTCCGAGCAACATCATGGCGGTGCGCGCGGCGCCGGCAAGCTCGGAGAGGAATTCGGTCTGGCCGACGAAGGCCCGGCCGGTTCGCAGGATAGCCTCCTTGCTCAGAGGCGCGGTGACCAGGGCGTCCATTTCCTGGCGCAAACAGCGGTTGGCGGCGTCGGTGAGGGAAGCCAGGGCGGCCTGAGCGGCGGCGGGGCAGCCCGACGCCAGGTCCGGGGGCAGCGGCTGGCCGGGCGGGTTGTGGAGAAAAAAGCGGCCCGCCGCGGTTGCGCCGGAGAATTTTTCCAGAGCGAGATTGAGGCCGAGGCGCTGGTTGAGGCGCAGGGTGGATGGGGCGTCGCCGATCAACAAATAGCGGGTGTCGTCGGAGGCGGCTTCCGCGGCGAGGGCCTTGAGAGTGACTTCCGGGCCGACGCCCGTGACGTCGCCCAGGGAGATGGTGATCCAACCGGTCAATCTGCTCATTGCCTGGCGATCTTAACTGGATGGGAGCGAAAAGTACTCAATGTGCGATTTGGCCTCCAGACGCTTGATCCACTGATCCACGAGACGTTTTTGCTCCTCATCCTTGAGGGTCTGCTCGATCTCGGGCGCGACTTCGGACAAGGTCTTGAGGTGGGCCGGGCGGGTCTCGTCCACCCTCAGCAGATAGCATATAGTGTCACCGGTGCGTTCGTCGGGCACTTCGATCACCTGGCTGTGCTCGCCGGCTTTGAGGGAAAAGGCGACATCGGAGATCGCGGTGGCGAGATCTTTGCGCGCCACCCAGCCGGTGTCGCCGCCCAAAGGCCGGGAGGTGTGGGAGGAATAAACGGACGCCATTTCATCGAAGGGAACGCCGCTGTCAATTTTTTGGAGGATCTCGGCGGCGATTTGTCTGACGGCGCCGGGGGGGCTGTCCGGGGGTTGGGTGACCTGGATCATGCGCAGCTTGACCTGGTCTTCGGCTTTGAACCGGGCCTGATTGGTGTTGTAGTAGTTTTGAATTTTGAGGGGGGAAATGAGCACCTTGCGGATGCCGGCGTTGTGCGCGGACATGTAGCGGATGATGAACAGATCGCGTTGCTCCCTGCGGAACTCCTCGTAGGTCTTGCCCTCGGCGGAAAGTGTTTTGATCAAAGTCGAGCGGTTGCCGCCATAATGGTCCTTGATGGCTTGGTTGATCTCCTCGTCCACGGCGCTCTCCAGCACGTTGGTCGAGTAGCCGCCCTTGTTGAAGTCGTCGAGGATCAATTTGCGCTGGATCAAGTCCTCGACTTCGTTGGTTTCCAAGGCGTGCTTCTTGGCGTAAAAAGTTTGCGGATCGTTGCGGTAGCGGTCCGCAAGGGCCAGGAGCTCCTGGCGGATGGCGTCATCCACCTGGAGGCCGGTGATGGCGGAGTCGTTGACGACTACGAGGATGCCGTCCAAGGGGTCCGCGGATGCGGGTCGCGGGGCGGCCAGAAAGGCGCCGGCGGCCAAAATGCAGAACAAGGTCGAGGCTTTCATCGTCGAGGGGCGAGTCTAAGCCAAGGCCCGGCGGAGTTCAAGCGGCAAGTTTTGCGTCCTCGACATGAGGGCGCCGCCGGAATAGCATTGACCCCGGATGAGCACCTGCGAAAAATCTGAAAGGATTTTATGAACAACGCGGAACAAACCGGGGTGGCGCCCAAACGCCCGCTGTGGGTCCGGCTTGCGCGAGGCGGGTTGATCGCGCTGGCGGCCCTGGCGGTCCTGGCGGCGATATTTTACGTGGAAGAAAACTGGCGTGGCAATCGCGCGTGGGAAGCGTGCAAGCAGAGGCTGATATCCCAGCAGGAAGATTTGGACTGGGCCGCCTACATTCCCCCGGCGGCGGCGGACGGGGAGAATTTTTTCAAAGCGCCCAAGATGCGGGAATGGTTCGTGGGCCGGGGGAGCAATGAACTGACGGCGCGTCTGTCGTTGGATTCGTTCGCGGAGCTGGCCCGGGACCGCGGCAAGAGCAACGCGCCCGTGATGGTCGCGGAGTGGCTTTTGCGGACCGGCCCGGGGGGCGCGACCAACTTGGAGGATTCGTCGGCGGTGCGGTTGGACACATTCAAATTTGACGGGGTTTCATTGGTCAACGCCATCCAGCAGCTTGCCCGCGCGGGCGGCGTGAAAGTGGAGATTGATCCGCAAGTGGACGCATCCGCGGCCGCCGCGGTGACCGGGGTGTGGTCCAATGTGACGGCCCAGGCGGCTTTGCTGGCTTTGCTGTGCAACAACAACCTTCGCTGGTCTGACGATCCCACGAACACCGGAGCGGGGATCATCAAGGTGGCGGACCTGACCGGCCAGGCTGGCGCGCCGGACCCGGCCAATATTGTGCTGGCGTACCTTCAAAACGCCATCGGCCCTTCGGCGGATTCCGCCGAGGGTTTCCCGCTGGCGGCCGACTTTTTCCAGCAAAAGGGACCGATGAGAATGTCGGTGGCAGCGGACAGCGTCCCGGCGAGGGGGAGAATGGTCCGGATTTTTGCCGGCGCGGGGGCGTTGCGGGTGGAACCGGCCGGGAACGCGGTGCGGGTGATGGTGGGGCCGGCACCCATCGCGGCGGCGGACTACTTGAAGTGGAGCGACCAGTTTTCGCCGGAGTTTGACCTGATTCGCCAGGCGGTGAAACGTCCCCTCTCGCGGCTGGAGGGGGACTATCAGCAATTTGGCCAGGTGCCGGGGGTGGATTTTGCGGCGGCGGGAGCGGTGGCGCGAACGCTCTCCGACCGGGCCAGGTGCTTTCTGGTGCTGGGGCAGCCGGACCAGGCGCTGGCCAATGTGACCCTGCTGAACGATCTGCGAACTTGTCTGGGGGCCAGGCCCGGAGGCAAACCCGCGACGCTGGCGGCGGCGGCGGGAATCACGGCTCTGGGCGGATTGCACGCGGAAACGATCAGCGTCGGACTGCGGTTGCAGGCGTGGGGCGAGCCGGAGTTGCGGGTGCTGCAGGATCAACTCAGCCATGTGGAGTTGGTTCCGCTGGTTTGGAACGCGATGGAGTCGGAGCGGGCGTGGGAATGTCACTTTTTGGAAACGGCCCCGCGTTCCGAGGCGGCCCAGGCGCTGGAACTGGGGGGCGGCGCGACGAATCTTTGGGAGAAGCTCAGGAACCACAAGTATCTGGTTTTCAAATTCATGCCGTCGGGATGGGTGTATCAGAACATGGCGCGGATGGCGACGTTGCGCCAGGGTTCGATTGACGCGGTGGACCGCGCTCTGGGCATCGTGCGTCCGCACCAGGTGGAAGAGGCGCGGCAGCAGGCGCTGACGGCTTACCGCCGGGCCTCGCCTTTGTCCATGCTGGCCAAGCTGGGCACGCCGACAATGACCGCGCCGTTGACGACCACCGCGCACGCGCAAGCGCTGGTCAATGAGACGCTGGTGGTCTGCGCGCTGGAACGCTACCGGCTGGCGCGGGGGCTGTATCCGGACAGGCTGGAGGCGCTGGCGCCGCGGATCATCCCCATTCTGCCGGTGGACCCGATCAACGGCGGGGCGCTGGTGTATCATCACGGGCAGGGGCGTTTCCTCCTGTATTCGATTGGATGGGACGAGAAGGACGACGGCGGCACGCCCACCGATGCCGCTGGAAAAGGCGACTGGGTGTGGGCAGGCCGGTAGAGGCGGCCCCGCCCGGCGCCGCACCCGCCCCGACGCGTGGAAAGGAATTATGTTAAGCTCGCACGAATTATTTGGCTTCATGTCACCGTCTCTGGCGGTGCGCATCCTGGAGGACGCGCACGAACACAACCGGGAACTTTACCGGGCGGCCCTGCGCGCCGTGGCGGAGGCGCGCAAGCTGCGCCCGGCTTTTTATGAACGGACGCCGCGGGCGACGCGGCACGCGGAGATGGCGGGCATGCTGGCGCGCCCGCGGCTGGAATTGATGGCGGCCAACCTGCTGCGGGACTGGCTGATGAAGGAGAAGCTTCCGATGTTGAAGGACTTTCTGGAGAAGCTGGGGGTGGCGCACAAGGATGGCGCGGTGGAGGAACTGCCGGCGACGATGGACCAGGCGGCGCTCCAGGCGGCGGTGGACCTGCTGCTTTCGAAGTATCCGGCGGAGGAGGTGTCGGTGTATTTGAACGCCTTTTACGCGATCAACGACGTGCGCTGGCCGAATCTGGATGTGATGCTCAAGGAGGATCCGCGGCTGCAGTTTGGAGGGTAGGGAGTGGCTGACATGAGCACGGAGGAGCAGTTTGACGAGGCGATGTTTGAGTTCAGCACGGGGCGTTGCGAGGCGGCGCTGGAACGGCTGAAGGCCATTGTGGCCGAGGCCCCCGATTTTTTTGACGCGCAACTGGCGCTGGGCGGCGCCTACTACGCCCTGGGGGATTACGCCGCCGCCATCGCCGAGGGGCACAAGGCGGAGAGGATGAGGCCCAATGACCAGATGGCGCACACCAATTTGTCCCGCGCGTACATGAAGGCCGGGGACAAACAGAGGGCGGAGCATCATGCCGCGCAGGCACGCATCGCCTCCTGGCGCGGGAACATGGCCGCCCCCGGCGCGGCGCCGGCGGCGGAAACCAGTTTGGAAACGCCCCGGCCCAAGCCGCCGCCGGCGCCGGAGAAATTTCCGGACATGCCGTGGAAGAAAAAGTAGACGAATCGCTTATGAAATCCTCATACGAACTTGCGATGGAACGCCTGGGCAAAACGACGCCGGCGGTAAAATTGACGGAGGAAACAAAGAGGGCGCTGGCGGAGCTGGATTCCAAATACGCCGCCAAAATCGCCGAGCGGGAGATATTCCTCAAGGGCGAGCTGCGCGCCGCCGCCGCCAAAGGCGACGCGGAGGCTTACGCGCAAGTTGAGAAGCAACTGGTGAGCGCCCGCAAAACGCTGCAGGCGGAGCTGGAGGAAAAGAAGGAACAAGTCAGGCGTCAAAAATAGAGATTATTTCAACGACTGACGGTTTTGTTCAACAAATGAAAATAGCAGAGGGCGGCGACGACCAGGGAATGGCGGATTTTGCCGGACGCCAACAGGCCGGCCACCTCGGAGACCGGCGCCAGATGGGTGATCATATCCTCGGTGCTGTCGAATTGGACCGGGGCGACCCGGCGGCATTCCTCAACCAGGATGGTGAAGCAGGTGTTGGTCATGATGGCGGGATTGGCAAAAACCCGGCCGATGACACGGGCGCGCCGGCCTTGATAACCGGTTTCTTCGAGCAGCTCGCGACATCCCGCCTCCTCCGGGGAGGGATCGTGCGGGTCCATCATGCCGCCGGGGATTTCCAGCTCCACGGTGTCGGTGCCCTGGCGGTATTGCTCGACGAGGATGATTTGCTGGTCGGGGGTGACCGCCACGACGTTGACCCAGTTGACGGTGTCAATGACGAAGAAGTCGTGTTGCTCGCCGGTGCGCGGGGAGATTTTCAGGTCCGAGCGGAGGGAGAAAATGCGGAAGTCGCCCAGGGGTGTGGAGGAGATTTTGCGCCAGGGCTGTATCATGGAATTATGAATAGTGAATTTAAAATAGTGAATTGGCTGAATTCTTGGTTCCACATTCCTAGTTTTTCTGGCCTGACCATTCTTGTTTTATCAGTTTTCACTATTCTCAATTCCCTATTCCCTATTTGTTCTGGGAGGCCCAGCCTTGCCGCATGAGGTTCAAGAGATGGGCCAGGGATTCTTCGTACGTCTTGTTTTTTTCGCGGGCGAGCTGGCGGGCGCGCTTGTCGAGCTGCGCGGCCATTTGACTGGATTTCTCGGCGGGACAACCCAGCGCGGTGAGCGCCCGGGCAATCTCAGGAACAGTCGGCATGCCGGGTTCTTCAGGGGGCGGGAACAATTTTCACGCTTTCCACGCCGACCCGGGTGACGGGACGGCTTTTCTCGCCGCCCCCGGCGTGGGTGGTGGGGACGGCGCCGAGCTTGGCCAGGACATCGTCGCCCTGGATCATCTGGCCGAAGGCGGTGTATTTGCGGTCGAGAAAGCGGGCGTCGCCCAGGCAGATGAAGAACTGGGAGCCGGCGGAGTCGGGGTCGCTGGAGCGGGCCATGGAGATGACGCCGCGGACGTGGGGTTTTTCGTTGAACTCGGCTTTGAGTTTGTATCCGGGATCGCCGGTGCCCCAATGGCTTTCCCGGCCGGGGTCCTTGGTCAAAGGATCGCCGCCCTGGATCATGAAGCCCTGGACGATGCGATGGAAGCAGGTGCCGTCGTAGAAGCCTTTTTTGGCGAGGGTCTTGAAATTCTCGACGGTCTTGGGCGCGACGTCCGGCCAGAAGGCGAGGACGATTTCCCCGTGGGTGGTTTTGATGACGGCGACTTCGTTGGTTTCCATATTGGGATTATTTGACGGAGCTGGCTGGGACGATTGTGATGCTGATGACGCCCATGCGCTTGTTCGGGCGGTCGGGCGGATGAGTGGGCGTGGTGGCGATTTTTTCCAGGACGTCGTCGCCTTTGATCAGTTTGCCGAAGGTGGTGTATTGATGGTCGAGAAAGGAGGGATTGCCGTGGCAGATGAAGAACTGGCAGCTGGCGGAGTCGGGGTCCTGCGAGCGGGCCATGGAAATGACGCCGCGGACGTGGGGATGGTCGTTGAACTCGGCTTTGATTTTGTAGCCCGGATCTCCGGTGCCCCACGACCCCGGCATTCCGGCAGGCACTGATTCCTTTGCGGGGTCTTTGGTATTGGGATCGCCGCCCTGGATCATGAAGCCCTTGATGACGCGATGGAAGCAGGTGCCGTCGTAAAACCCGGCTTTGGCGAGCTTGACAAAATTGGAGATGGTGTTTGGGGCGGCGTTGGTCCAGAACTCGATGACCATGTCGCCTTCGGTGGTTTTGATGACGGCCACTTCTTTTTCCGGGACGCGGGCCGCGCACCCGGCGAAAAAGGCCATCCCGGTCAGGAGCAGGAACAGGCTTTTGAATTGTCTCATAGTGCGGACTATTTGCCACGGAGTTGGCATGATGTCAACGCGGAGTGTTGGAAACGAACGGAGTTGGCTTGCAAATTGGGGACGGGAAGGGCATTTTCGGGCGCATGGAATCGCATGAACTTTTGCGGGAAGTTTTTCAGAAGACCAGTCCGAAACACGCGGCTGGCGAGTTGGGACTTTCGCTCTCGATGGTCTATAAATGGGCCGAGCCGCCGGAAGACAAGAGCGGCGCGGCCAATCCTCTGGACCGGGTGGCCAAACTGGTGCGGTGCAGCGGGGATGAGCGGATCGTGCAGTGGATTTGCCAGCAGGCGGGCGGGTTTTTCATCAAGAACCCCAAGGACAACCAGCCGCATCCGGCGTTTCTGGTGCCGGCGATGAACCATGTGGTGCAGGAGTTCGCCGATCTGCTGGCGGTGATGGCCAAGTCGGCGGAAGACAGCGAGGTGTCGGAGGCGGATGCCAAATCCATCCGGGCGCGCTGGGAGGAGTTGAAGTCGGTGACGGAGGAGTTTGTGAGGTGCTGCGAGGAGGGGAATTTCCTGGACCTCAAACACGGGCTGGCGACCCGGAAGCTCAAGGGCCAGGGCGGCGCGCATTGACGGTCGCACAAATTGACTTTCGTTTTGAGCCGGTTGGCCGTTAAATTGACGCGCCCAAAAGAATTGCGCATGGCCACTTCGTCCAACAGCCCCGAGGCGGTTCCGCCGCGGACGACCGGCGCGGCGATGGGATCGGACATTGATCCGCCGCCGAGCCTGCCGCTGCGGATTTTCCTCATCTGCGCGTTTC
>JBEKAN010000025.1:0-20332 GCA_050015895.1 Verrucomicrobiota bacterium | reverse complement strand
GGTGGCGTTGCCGGTGAAATCCTGAATGTTATGCTCGATGATTTTGAGGCGATATTTCTCCACCGCCAGGACTCCGGTGATGGCGGCGGTCTTGAGGCCGCGCGCCGCGCCCGGCTCCTGCCCGACCGCCAGGGCCGCCAGTTCCGCCGACCGCGCGTTGGAGGAGGTCTCCATGATTTCCGCCTTGGGCAGGTTTCGCTGCACCCAGGGCGGCATTGGGCCAGCGCCTGGGGGTGGACGTAAAGGCGCTGCACCTCTTTGACCCGGGCGCGGCCCGCCAGGCAATAACGAATGGGCAGCACAATTTGCGCCACGATTTTCAGATCGCTCTCCACAAACATGTCCAGCGTGTGGGTGACGACCCCTTCGGTGGAGTTCTCCACGGGCACCACCCCGTAGTCCGCCCGGTTCTTGCTCACATCGGCGAAAACGTCCGCGATGGTTTTTTGGGCGGTGTAGCGCAGGCTGGAGCCGAATTTCTCGATGGCCGCCTGGTGGGTGAACGTCGCCTCCGGCCCCAGGTAGGCGATGATCATCGTTTTCTCCAGCGCGAGCGCGCTGGACATGATCTCCCGGTAAATCGCCCGCAGCGAATCGTCGGGGATCGGCCCCGGGTTGAGCTTGCAGACGCGCTGGAAAACGGCCTGTTCCCGGTGCGGCGCGTAAATGGCCTCCGCCGACTTGGCCTTGATGGCGCCGATTTCCAAAACATGCCGCGTGCGCTCGTTGAGGAGCTGGACAATCTGCGCGTCCAACTTGTCAATGGCCTGGCGATGTTTCGGGATGTTCATCGGGCCGCAGCATACATGACCCCCGCCCAAAAGCAGCCCAAAAATTCTCAGTCCCCGCCGGTGTGTAAAAAATCAAGCACGGTAGGGCGAGGCTCCCGCCGAGCCGAAACTCGATTTCTTGCGATAATGTCACGGCTCGACAGAGTCTCGCCCCACCACAGTGGATTATTCTGCCGAATCGCCTTCGGGTGGCTTGGCTTCGTCGGCGGGCGGCGCGCCAGCGGGGGCGCCGGCAGGCGTGTTCGGCTGCTCCACCTCGGCCAGCGTCAGTTGGTCGGGCGGCGCGGTGGCCAGGCCGGGGTCGGCTGTCAACAATCCTTCGGGGCGGGTCACGGGGATGCGGCGCAGCTCGTCGGCGGCCGGCAGCTCTTCCAGGCCGCGCAGGCCGAAGTACTCCAGGAACAGCGCGGTGGTTCCGTAGGTCATCGGGCGGCCCGCCACCTCCGCGCGGCCGACTTGCTCCACCAAGCCGCGCTCTTGCAGAGTTTGCATCACGCCGTCTATGGTCACGCCGCGGACTTGCTCGATTTCGGCGCGGGTGATGGGCTGCCGGTAGGCGATGATCGCCAGGGTCTCCAGCGCGGGCTGGGAAAGACGGGGGGCGCGCGCCTTCAATCCCAGCAGGGCGACCAGCCACGGCGCGTATTCGGGCTGGCTGACGAATTGCCACGCGCCGGCGACGCACGCCAGCCGGTAGCTGCGCCCGGCGGCTTGGTGGTCGGCCCGCAACTCTTCGAGCGCGGCGTCAATGTCGCTCTCGCGGGTTTTCTTGAAGGGTTTGGCCTCGTCGCCGTGCTCGGCGGCGGCGGCCAGGAGGTCGCGCAGCTCTTTGGGCGCGAGCGGTTTTTGGGCGGAGAAGAGAATGGCTTCGAGAATGTATTTGAGTTCCATGTTCAGGCGGCGACCGGCAACGCCGGCGCTTTGGTGATTTCAATTTCGCCGAAATCCTCCGACTGGAAACAGACCAGTTTCTTGAGGCGGATCAATTCCAGGAGCGCCAAAAAGGTGCAGACCACCTCGGAGCGGCTGGTGGCGTTGGCGAACAAATCCGAAAACCGGACCAGGCCCTTCTCGGCGGTCAATTTGAGGAGGAATTCGATTCTTTCGCTCACGGACCATTTGTCCTCAAAAATGTCGCGCAGATCGCCGCGCCGCCCGACGCGTTTGAGGACGGTGTTGATGGCGTTGATGAGGTCGAAGAGCGAGACTTCGGATTTGGGCGGGGCGGGCGGAGGAACATCGGGCCGGACGGGCAGGCGGGGGAAAGTGTTCTCCTGCTCGATTTCGCGGACCTGGAGCTGGGCGGCGGCGTCCTTGAATTTTTTGTAGGCGACCAGTTGCCGGATCAGCTCCCAGCGCGGGTCCTCGCCCTCGTCCTCCTCGTCGGTCGGGGCCTGGAGGTCCTTGGGGAGCAGCTCGCGGCTCTTGATGTACATGAGGGTGGAGGCCATGACCAGGAATTCGCCGGCGATGTCCAAATCGAGCAGGCGCATGACTTCGATGTATTCGATGAACTGGGTGGCCAGGCGGGTGAGGTTGACCTCGTAAATGTCAACTTCCTCCTTCTTGATGAGATGGAGGAGCAGATCCAGCGGCCCTTCAAAGACCTCAAATTTGATTTTATATTCGGCCATGGCGAACACCCGAATGCTAAGGCCAGCCCGGTCGCTTTGGCAACGGAATTGATTGCCCCTTTGTAATGCGGTCAGTGACGGCGGGATTTCATAGTCGGGATTGCATTTGCTCACGATGAGTTGAAGGGCGGATCATAACGTGCCGGATCGTGCATAATCGAAGATAATCGTGCTATTTTTTATGAAAACCGCCTTTTGCCGCCAACTCATCCCAATCCTAATCAGATTACTCATCTTTACCGAACAACCCTGGCGCCGCGCGGGCGGATCTTGCAACCACCACCATGCATCTTTCACATTTTGCCGGACTTTTCAGGCCCATGCGCCTAATCTGCCCCCGAATCGAAACCGGCCAATTGCCGTCACGACTCCAAACGAGCCATTACCGATTTTCACATGATGACCAGAGCCAAATCTGAAGAACTGTTCGCCGAGGCGCTGCGCTACATCCCCGGCGGCGTCAATTCACCCGTCCGCGCCTTCCGCGCCGTCGGCGGACAGCCGTTTTTTGTCAACCGCGCCCAAGCGGCCCATGTCTTCGACGTGGACGGAAATGACTATGTGGATTACGTCGGCACATGGGGACCGGCCATTTTGGGTCACGCCCATCCGAAAATCGTCGCGGCGGTCCAGGCTGCGGCGGGGCAGGGGACCAGCTTCGGCATTCCCAATCCGCTGGAAGTCACCATGGCCCGCTTCTTGTGCTCCGCCATTCCCAGCGTGCAAAAAGTGCGGATGTGCAATTCGGGGACCGAAGCCTGCATGTCCGCCGTCCGCCTGGCGCGCGGTTTCACCGGGCGCGACAAAATCATCAAGTTCGACGGCTGTTACCACGGCCACGCCGATTCCCTCCTGGTCAAGGCCGGCTCCGGCGCGCTGACTTTTGGCAGCCCCGACAGCGCCGGAGTCCCCGCCGCCTTCACGCAGCACACCGTCGTGCTGCCCTTCAACGACCCGGACGCGGTGCGCGCCGCCTTCGCCGCCAATCCGGGCCAAATCGCGGGCATCATCGTCGAACCGGTTCCCGGCAACGCGGGCGTCTATCTGCCCATGCCGGGCTATCTGGATTTTCTGCGCGAAATCACCACCGCCCAGGGCGCGCTGCTCATTTTCGACGAGGTGATGACCGGCTTTCGCCTCGCGTTGGGCGGCGCTCAGGAGCGTTTCGGCATCCGGCCCGATCTAAGCTGCTTTGGCAAAATCATTGGCGGCGGCTTGCCCGTCGGCGCTTTTGGCGGGCGGGCCGAGATCATGGATTGTCTGGCGCCCGTCGGCCCGGTCTATCAGGCCGGCACGCTTAGCGGCAACCCGCTGGCCCTGGCAGCGGGCCTGACAGCCTTGCAGGAGCTTTCCTCCTCGAACGCCTATGTGAGGCTGGAGGCCGCGGGCGCCGCGCTGGAAGCCGGCATGAAAGAGGCGGCGCGCGCGGCGAAAATTCCCGTCCAGTTCAACCGCCTCGGCTCGATGTTCTGCGCCTATTTCACCGCCGATCCCGTCCACAATCTCGCCGACGCGATGAAAAGCGACCGCGCGCGTTTCGCCAAGTACTTCCACGCCATGCTCGGGCGGGGGATCTATCTCGCCCCCTCCCAGTTCGAGGCCGGTTTCCTTTCCCTGGCCCACACCTCCGACGACATCGAAAAAACCATCCGCGCCGCCGCCAGCGCGCTCAAAGGACTTTGATCTAAATAATATGCGCATTCTTGGTTTGGATCACGGCAGCAAACGTGTCGGCGTGGCTCTCAGCGATGAGACCGCCTGCATCGCCCAACCGCTGGAGTTCATCGCGGCCGAGCCGCTGGCCGCCTGCCTGGAGCGGATCAAGGCGATCGCGGCGGACCGCCAAGTCGGCCAAATCGTCGTCGGCCTTCCGCGCAACATGAACGGCACCTATGGACCCGCCGCGGAGGCCGCGCGCAAATTCGCCGCCTCGCTGGAACACGCGCTGGGCCTGCCTGTCAAGCTGTGGGACGAGCGCCTCACCTCCGTCCAGGCCAATCGCCTCCTCATCGAGGCCGGCGTGAGCCGCGCGCGCCGCAAAACCAAAGTGGACCAGAGCGCCGCCGCCATTTTGCTGCAAAGCTACCTCGACGCCGCCAGCCAGACGCCACCCGCGACGCCGTGAAATTCAAGCTGACCATCGCCTACGACGGCGCCGCCTACGCCGGATGGCAGACGCAAAAAACCGGCGTCGGCGCGCAACAACGCGTCGAAGAGGCTGTCGAGAAGATTTTCCTCTCCGCCCGCCCCATCCGCCTGCGCAGCTCCAGCCGCACCGACTCGGGCGTCCACGCCCTCGGCATGGTCGCGCACCTGGAGATTCCCCATTGCCGGATGCCCGCCTCCAAGCTGGCACTGGCCGTCAACGCCCATCTGCCCCCCGACATCCGCGTCATGGCCGCCGCGCGCTGCCGGGGGGATTTCGACGCGCGCTTCGACGCCAAAGGAAAGCAATATCGTTATTTTGTCTGGAACCACGCCGCGATGAACCCGCTCCTCCGCGCCCGGGCCTGGCATGTCGCCAAACCGCTGGATTTGGCCGCCATGCGCGCCGCCGCCAAGTTCTTCCCCGGCCGGCACGATTTCAAATCCCTCGCAGCCACTCGAAGCTATCAAATGAATTCCACCGTGCGGACGCTGCGCCGCTGCGACATCCAGCGCCGCGGCCCGCTCCTGACCTTCGTCATCGAGGGCGACGGATTTCTCTACAAGATGTGCCGCGGCATTGTCGGCACGCTGGTGCAGGCGGGGCAGGGGAAGATCGCCCCGGAGGCCATCGGCGAAATCCTCCGCCGCAAGGACCGCCGCGCCGCCGGCATGACCGCCCCCGCGCACGGCTTGGTCTTGTGGAGGGTGTTTTATTAGCGGCCGCCCGCCGCTGTTTTCGCGCCATGAATGTTGTCTTGGTCGAGCCTGAGATTCCGCCCAACACCGGAAACGTCGCCCGCTTGTGCGCGGCGACGCGAACCACCTTGCACTTGATCGAGCCGTTTGGCTTCACCCTGGAGGACAAACAACTCAAACGCGCCGGGCTGGACTGCTGGCGGCGCCTGAGTTGGAATCGCTGGCCCAGTTGGGCCGCCTTCCACGCAAAACTCCCGGCCGCCGCCCGCCTCTGGCTCATCGAATCCAACGGCCCGCGCGATTATTCCACCGCGGACTACCAGCCGGACGACTACCTGGTTTTTGGGCGCGAGACCGCCGGCCTGCCCAAGGCGGTTCTGGAGCAATATCGCGCCCGCTGGCTGCGCATTCCGATGTTTGACAAAGAGGTCCGCTCGTTGAATCTCTCCAATTGCGTCGCCCTGGTCTTGTACGAGGCCCTGCGCCAGCAAGCCTTCCCCGGCGAGGCCCGGTGAGCAATGTTTTTGCCTCGCAAATGCCGATGTCAAACTACAGGATGGGGCAGGGGGCGATTAGCGCAGTGGTAGCGCAGCAGCTTTACACGCTGTTGGTCGGGGGTTCGAATCCCTCATCGCCCACCATCTTTCCATTATTCGTTGGTCACGGCAGGGCGAGACTCCCGTCGAGCCGTGACTTTGTCCTATCATATCGAATCAAGCCGCGGCAGACCGCGTCGCTACAGTCGAGCCTGCTCTTGTTCCATCTTCCGCCCTCGTGTGCATCGGGTCGCGCCTCGCGACCCGCATGAGGACTTGACAAACACCAGACCCAATCGCATTTTCCTCCCATGCCCCGAATTTCCACCGCCTTGCTTCTCGCATTCCTCGCCGGTTGCCTTCCCGCCCGCGCCGCCGTCCTGCCGGATGTCAACGAACTGCCGACCCGCAAAGAAATGCCCGATCCGCTCGTGATGAATGACGGCTCCAAAGCCACCAACGCCGCCCAATGGCAGGCCCGCCGCGCCGAGATCAAGCGCGTTCTGGAATATTGCACGTTTGACCAACATTGGCTCATCGCGCTGGTCGCGCCGCGTCCGTTCATCACCCTGGAAGGCATTGACGACCAATGCTGCAACGGAAACGCGCTCAAGGAGTCCTATCTCGCCGCAGAGCCGGTCTATGATCTTTTGGGCGCGTCAAACCGCCTGGGCGTCAATTTCTGCCCCGGCCCCCATCAGTTTTCCGCCGCAGACTGGCAAGCCGCCCTCGATTTCGCCGACCATCAACTTCTGGGCAAGCCCGTAAAACCGCCAGTTCAGCCAATTCCCACCCCAAGACCAGTTGCATTGACCTTTGCTTACACAACCTTCTGATATGCAACCAGTTCCGGCATTTTTCCATGACCTTGTATCGAACCTCAAGAGTCTGGCGTCCGCGAAATCGCCAGTTTTCACACTTTCAGCAGAGAACGGGGGATATAATATGAATATAACAGACATTGTGCGAACTGCTGCAAATGGCTCGTAATTGGTTGACTTGACGTTCGCTTTCCTTGAGAATCGCGCGGAAGCGGTCGAGCTTCATGGCAGATATTGGTTCGAGAATTACCAGCATGAAAATACTGACGGCAGAGCAGTTGGCAAAGTGGTTTACCGGCGCGGTCGTTTTGGGGCGGGATGACATGGATATGTTTAAGGTTTATTCTGAGCCTGATGCTCAGGAATGGCAGTGGTGTTTGCACTGCGAGCGGTGTTATCCTTTGGGGTTGGTTCGTATTCGTGACGATTTGCAGATGTGTCCTTATGAGGGTTGCGGTGGTGATACGGTATTGGATGCTTGCGGTTGGCATCGTGGGCCGCTATTCGGGACACAGGGTCTTGAGGGCGCAGAATTGGAGGCGGCGCAAGCATCCTCCTTTCCGGGATATCCGCTGGTTCCTGTTGTTGGCGTGGTGTATCCATTGTACCCTGAAGAGCGTAAGCGAAAAACCAAAAGGAAGTAAGTTCCTCTGCGCTTTCTCAGTTTCTTTTCGGCTGAGCTCTGCGAGGTACTGCTTTGGGTGCGAAGCGGGCAGACAGCGCTTGGCGGAGGATGCGCCGTTTCTCGGGCCTTGTGTCTCAACGCACGCGTTCCTGGGGGTGCCAAAGCGTCTTTTTGACCGTGAGGCCGGACAATAAGGGCGGACAATAAGGCTTGCCAAAATGCGCGGCAAGTGCTTGATTTAAGGCATGTCAACAATTGAGCTGAAAGACATTGCGGATCACCAAGCATTCCTTGATGAATTTGCTCGCGAAACCGACCGAGCTGCTGTGGTTCTCGGGGCGGCGAAGTTGGACTTGCAACTCTATCACCTTCTGCAGAAAGTGCTTTTGCCGAATCCATGTGGAACTGACGAACTGCTTGACGGAGATGCCCCCTTGGGCACGTTCAGTTCCCGAATAAACCTTTGCTACAGGCTGGGCCTAATCGATGGGGTTTTAGCGCGGGCACTTCACTTGATCAGGAAAATCAGGAATTCCTTCGCTCATGAAATCTCTGGGAACGACCTTGGATTGGGGGGACATCGTGACCGAGTTAAAGAATTGATAGCGCCATTGTGCGGAGTTGAGGGTTTTAATGAAAACAAAAAGATTTATGTCGACAGGTGGAAGCTCAAAGAAGGCGCAAGGCTCGATTTCCGACTTGCGTTGGCGCATGTAGGAGCTCGTCTGGAGGGTCTTCAATTCCTTGTCGGGAAGTGCTATCTTGACGAGCCGCTCGGAGTCATTCCGGAGGCGTGGACAGAGAAAGTCCCCTCCCCTGCCCCGCCGTGATCGCGATTTTGCAGTGTTAATGGTCATGTTGACATCGGGGCTGGCGCGCGCGCTCGACTCCGACCGTCGCCTGTTCTGCTCGAAGCGGTGCCAACGCGACGGCGCAGCGTGCAGGCGTATTGGCGCAAGGGACGGCCACGAATCTTCTTAACGGTGATCCATCGGGTTTTCGCTCAAATGCCGGATGTGTTGGAGTTCCTAAATGCTGGCTTTCACCTACCCTATTCTTGCAAAAACAGCTTGCCAATTTGCGATTTGGGGGTTTGATGCTCACAATGAGCAATGAAGTGGCAGCAGCGATTATCACGGCAGCAGGCGCTTTGGTCGGTACGCTGATTGGACTAGTGGCGCATCGGCGGAAAAGGCAGGGCGAAAGGCAGGAAGGTGGGCAAGTGAAAGTTGCCTCCCCGGCACTAGAATCGAAAGCCAGCTCCGCGCCAGTGCAAGTCAAAGTTGGCCCAGGGGCCGGGGCAGTGGAAGTCAACGTTGGCTCCTCGATGGCGGAAACCAAGGTTGCCTGCCCGGCAGCCGTTTTGAGTGCGGCTCAGGGAAGAACGCAGCGGGCTTCGGGGGGAAGTCTTGTGCTGACGCATGAACAGATCGCGGCGGTGATAAAGGCTGTTCCTCCTTTGCAGCAGGATGGCATTGCGGCCTCGTACAAGGGCGTCCGTGTTGTTTGGCGTGGGAAGTTGTCTGCTGCAACCCGCACTGGTGATCGAGTCCTCATTTTGGTGAGTGACATACTCAAGAAAGGTCTCATATTTGCTTGCCGGGCCGCACCGGAGGATTGTGTCGGGCTCCTTGTTGCTCCGGAGGGGACTGATGTCATCGTGCATGGAAATATCGAGGAGGTTGGTGAATGGAGTGCGAAGCTCTCAGATTGTACGTTTGATATATTGGAAGAATGAAGGTTTTATCGGAAATTGTGCAACATATATTGTGCCTCGCTGCAGGGGCTTTTTCGATTTGTCGCTCTTCTGCCTTGAATTCTCCGCCGAAACCGGCGATGTTCTCGTGAGCGATGAGTGCAGCAGATGGGACAGCGGACGTTTTTGTGACAGCGTTCAAATCGTTGAAACGCCGCCAGCGTGAAGCGGTCTTGGAGCGAATGCTCGCCAACGACGAACTTTCTGAAGACTTGGCGGACACGCTGGCTTTGGAAGCGCGCCGCCGGGAGCCGTGTCATTCCTTCCGTCAAACCTTGAGGGAGTTGAATATCTTCCCATTCCCTTGACAACCATTCCCCTGACTTCGGCCTTTTCCCGCTTCGCGGCGGAGCGAGCCGAATTCGGAATCGCCCGCGGAATCAGATTTCTGCTTTCTGCTTTTCAGTTCAACGGCTTAACGGCTCCAGTCCCCCCAAGGCCTCTGGTGTACCCACAAAAAAGCCCACCACCCCGTTGCCCCTGCACCCCAACTTTGCGCTTTGAACTTGGTGTCCAGGCGTTACGCTTTCCGCGTGATTCGCAACATCATCTTCGATTGGTCCGGGACGCTGGTGGATGATCTCCCCGCGGTTCTGGCCGCGACCAACCATGTCTGCCGCCAGCACGGCGTGCCCGCCTTCACCCTGGACCGCTTCCGCGCCGAATTCCGCCTGCCCTTCAAGGACTTCTACGACCGCTTCCTCCCGGATGTCCCCCTGGCCGAACTGGAGCGCTCCTTCCACGCCCACTTCACCCAGGCCCAGCACGCCGTCGCCGAACTGCCGCGCTCCCGCCAGTTCCTCCTCTTTTGCCACCGACACCATATCCGCTGCTTTGTCCTGAGCACCGTTCACAAGGATTACTACGCCGCCCAAACCGCCGTCAACGGCCTGGGCAAATTCATGGAGCGCGCCTACCTCGAAGTCTGGGACAAGCGCGCCAAGATCGCCGACGTCCTCGCCGAGAACCAACTCGCCCCCTCCGAGACCCTTTTTGTCGGCGACATGCAGCATGACATTGAGACCGCCAAATACGGCGGCGTTTTCTCCTGCGGCGTCCTCACCGGCTACAACCGTCTGGACCAACTGCGCGCCAGCGCCCCGGACCTCATCGTCGAGCACCTGGGCGAATTGCGCGCGATCTTGGAAAAACGGAAATTCGACCTCCGCCCCTGTCCCGCCGCCGAATCCCCGCCGCTTCCCGTCTGCACGGTGGGCGCGCTGGTTTTCAACGCCGCCGGCCAGGTGCTTCTGGTGCGCACCCAGAAATGGTCGGGTCTCTGGGGCATTCCGGGCGGCAAAATCAAATTTGGGGAAACCTCCCTCCGCGCCCTCCGCCGCGAGATCAAGGAGGAGACCAATTTGGCGGTCACGAAAATCAAGTTCGTCCTCGCGCAGGATTGCATCCGGTCGAAGGAGTTCTATCGCGACGCCCATTTTGTCCTCCTCAATTACACCTGCCGCGCCGTCAGCCCGTGCGAGGTCCGCTTGAACGACGAGGCCCAGGAGTTCCGCTGGGTGGCGGCCGAGGAGGCCGCGGGGATGGACTTGAACGCGCCAACCCGCGTTCTCCTCAAAACAGTGAATTCCCCTCCCCCGTGAACTTGTGGCGCCAGTTGATTTTCCGCAGCCTGCGTTTTTACGCGCGCTCCCACCTCGGCTCGCTGCTGGGCGTCACGGTTGCCGGCACCGTGCTGGTCGGCGCCCTGGCGGTCGGGGATTGCGCGCGCGAAAGTTTGCGCGGCATGGCCCTGGCGCGCCTGGGGCGCATCCGCTTCGCGCTGCCCGGCAAGGACCGCCTCTTTCGCGGGGCTCTGGCGGAGGATTTGCGCCCCGCCATTTCCAACGGCCTGGCCGCGGCGGCGCTGCAACTGCCCTGCCTGGCCGCCAATCAAGACGGCTCGGCGCGCGCCAATCACGCCCAAATCCTCGGTGTGGACGACCACTTCTGGGCCTTCGCGCAATCCCCCCCTGCCCTGCCGCGCGACTGGAGCGATGGCGTCCTCCTCAACCAACCGTTGGCGCGGCAGTTGGGAGTGAAGATCGGCGACACCATTTTGCTGCGCGCCCAAAAGCCCTCCCTCCTCTCCCTCGAAGCGCCAATCTCCCCGCAGCAGGACCTCTCCGCCGGATTTCGCCTGCCCGTCAAGGGGATTGTCTCGGACGACGAACTGGGGCGCTTCAGTTTGCAGGCCAATCAAATCCCGCCCTTGAACGCCTTTGTCCCCCTGCATTTTCTGCAAGGCAAGGTCGGCCTGCCGGGAAAGGCAAATCTGCTTTTGACCGGCGGAGCCGAAGCCACAGTGCTCCAATGCAATCAGAGAATTGAAGTGTGCTTGGCGGGACCAGTGCCAGATGAACCTTCAATGATGGACATTTCCAAGCAAGGCACGATTCAGGTTCCTTTCATCGCAAATGCCATCCAAGCCGCCGGAAGATCTCCACAGGAGTTGGAGGAGGTGATTCGCTCCAACCTCATCCAGACCATTGACGCCAACGTCAAAGTGAGTGTGACACCACTTGAGCGCCATTTTTACTTCAGCCCCAATACCAACCAATCGGAAGCGGAAGGCAATTTGACCCAGATCCTGCGCGTCCATTGGACCCTGGCCGACGCGCAATGCGAATTGCGCCAGACGCCCGGAGGCCTGGAGCTTCGCAGCGAGCGGGTGTTCCTCGACCCGCCCGTCGCACAGGCCGCTGCCGCGCTGGCTCCCCTGCCCCACCCCGAATTGATCCTCACTTATTTCGTCAACGAACTGCGCGACGGCACGAACACCACCCCTTACTCCATGGTCACGGCGGCGGGCGGGCCGCTGGTTCCGGCGGATATGGGCGACGATGAAATTCTGATCAATCAATGGCTGGCCGACGATCTGCGCGCCAAGCCCGGCGACCCACTGGAATTGACTTATCTCATCCCGGGCACGACCAACCGAATGGAGGAAAAGAAGGACCGCTTCCGCGTCCGCGCGGTGCTCCCCATGAGCGGCCCGACCGAGGACCGGACGCTGCTGCCCGATTTTCCCGGAATCGCCAAGGCCGAATCCACAGCCAATTGGGACGCCGGATTTCCGATTGACCTTGGCAAAATCCGGCCAAAAGACGAGCAGTATTGGAGGGAGTTTCGCGGCACACCCAAGGCATTCGTCACCCTCGCGGCGGGACAGCGGATGTGGGCCAACCGCTTCGGCGATTTGACCGCCATGCGTTTTCCGGGCGGTCCCGCCGCCTCCGAAGTGGAGCGCCAATTATTGTCAAAGCTGAATCCCGCCGACGCGGGCCTGGCGTTTCTGCCCGTGCGGGAGCAGGCCCTCGCCGCCGCCGCCACCGGCCAGGCCCAGGAGTTCGGCGGCCTGTTCTTGTCGTTCAGCTTTTTCCTCATCGCCGCCGCGCTGATCTTGCTCGCCCTGCTCTTTCAATTTGGGATCGAAAAACGGTCCAAAGAAATCGGCATTTTGCTCGCGGTCGGCTGGCGGCCCGCGCTGGTGCGCCGGTGGCTCCTGGGCGAGGGCGGCGCAGTCGCCCTGGCCGGGGGATTGCTGGGTGTGGCGGGCGCGGCCTTGTATGCCCGGGGCATTTTGTGGGGGCTGGCCACCTTGTGGAGCGCGGCGGTGGGCCATTCCGCGCTGCGCTTTCACGTCACCTTCGGCACTCTGGCCGGCGGCGGCGCGGCCACCGTCCTCGTCGGCCTTGGGGTGATGTGGCTGGCCGCGCGCTCGCAGACCCGGCGGACCGCGCGGGACTTGTTGGAACAGGGAAATGAAATGGAGGCGCGGATCTCCATGACCCGGCGCGGACGGTCTTGGGCGGCATGGGTCGCCGCGGCGGCCTTCCTGGGCGCGCTGGCCCTGGCCGCCGGCGCCATGGGCCAACGGAACAATTCCGCCGTCGCGGCGTTTTTTGGCGGCGGCGCGCTGCTGCTCATCGCGGGGATCGCGGCGGCGTCGGTCTGGTTCCGCAGTCTGGGCGGAGCCGTCGCCTCCAAACCCCTCTCGCTTTTCAGCCTGGCCGTCCGCGGCTGCGCGCGCCGGCGCAACCGCAGTCTGGCCACCGTCGCCCTGCTGGCCAGCGGAACCTTCTTGATCATCGCCGTGGAAGCCAACAAGCTGGACGCCCGCCAGGCGGGCGCCGCGCGGTCCTCGGGCACGGGTGGTTTTGCCCTCATCGGCGAGTCGGCCTTTCCCGTGACGCAGGACTTGAACACAAAATCCGGCCGCGATTTTTTCAACCTCGATCAAAAATCGCTGGCGGATGTGCGATTCCTGGCCCTGCGGGTGCGCGACGGCGACGACGCCAGTTGCCTGAATTTGAACCGCGCCCAGACGCCCCGGCTGCTCGGCGTCAGACCGGAGCTTCTCGACGACCGGCACGCCTTCACCTTCACAGAATTGGAGGACAAGGCCCTGGCGCAACACCCCTGGTCGGCCCTGCGACCCGGCGTCAATTCCAACCCCGAGGAAATCCCCGCCATCGGGGATGAAGCCTCCATCACCTGGGCGCTCGGAAAAAAAATCGGCGACACGGTGGATTACACCGACGAACACGGCCAGCCCTTCAAACTGCGCATTGTCGGCGCGGTGGCCAATTCCATTTTGCAGGGCAGCCTGCTGATTGACGAGGCCCAGTTCGTCAAACGCTTCCCGGGCGAGAGCGGCTATCGAGTGTTTTTGGTGGACGCGCCATCCAAAGATGCGCCAGTGGTGGCCGCGACGCTCACTCGCGCGTTGCAGGACCGCGGCCTGGAATTGACTCCTGCGGCCGACCGCCTCAACGCCTACAACGCCGTGCAAAACACTTACTTGAACACATTCCAAATGCTCGGCGCCCTGGGACTGCTCCTGGGAAGCGCCGGCCTGGGCGCGGTGGCGTTGCGCAACGTCCTGGAACGGCGCGGCGAGCTGGCCTTGCTCCTGGCCGTCGGATTCACCCCGCGCGCCTTGCGCTGGATGGTGATCTGCGAACACGGCGCCCTGCAATGTCTCGGTCTGTTGCTGGGCGTTTTGGCGGCGGGGCTGGCCGTGCTCCCGGTCTTGCTTTCGCCGGGCGCGCAAATATCATCGGGCAAGCTGGCCTTGACCCTGGGCTTGGTTCTGGCTGGCGGATGCCTGTGGACCTGGGCGGCCGCGCGCCTGGCCCTCCGCGGCCAATTGCTCGACGCCCTCAGAAATGAATGATTGGTGATGTGTCAATGAAGGGTGAATGGTAGGGCGGGCACTCCGCTGCCCGCCGCGGCGCGCACCGAGTGTGCGCCCCACCACCCCAAGACTACCCCATCACAATGAAACAGCCAGGAGATGACGATGAAAGAGATGTCCAAACAGTTTTTATATCTTGTGGTCTGCGCCCTCTTTCTCCCGGCCCCCGCGCGGGCGGCGGACCCGAAGATACTCTTCCAAAGCGATTTCAAAAAAACGGCGGTGGACGCCCTGCCTGACGGTTTTCAGGCGCTGGAAGGCGACTTCAAAGTCAAGGACACCGGCACAAACAAGGTGCTCGAACTTCCCGGCGCCCCCGCCGAGAGCTTCTACGGCGTCCTCTTCGGGCCGGTCACAAATTCCGGCGTCTCCGTCGGCGCGCGGATTTATGCCACCGCCAACAAGCGGCGCTTCCCCGCGTTTGGTGTCGGCTTGAATGGCGCGGAAGGATTTTGCCTGCGCGTCTCACCGGCCAAACAGGCCGTCGAGATTTTCAAAGGGGATGAATTTCGCACCAACGCGCCCTATGCCTGGAACACCGGCGTCTGGACCAGGCTCCGCCTCCAAGTGCGCGCCACTGCGGATCAAACCTGGAAAATCCAGGCCAAAGCCTGGCCCCAGGGCGCGGACGAACCCAAGGATTGGATGCTCACCCTGGAGGAGAAAAACCCGCCCGCCGCCGGCCGGGCCTCGGCTTGGGCAACCCCACTCTCCGGCACCCCCGTTTGGTTTGACGACCTCACCGTGACCGAGTTGCCCCCGTAATCCGTTTCCCTTTTCCTAATCCTAACTTAATCCTGCTCCTAAATCGGTCTTTGTCCGTCTCATCAGGGAATGTTCAAACGTGGCCTACTGCGTGGTGAACTCATAGACGATGCTGCTCTTGAAGACTTCTCCCGGTTTCAGTTCCGTGCTGGGGAATAGCGGTTGGTTCGGCGAGTCCGGGTAATGCTGCGTTTCCAGGCAAAAGCCGCCCCGCCTCTGATACGGCGTCCCATCCTTGCCTTTTAGATCAGGGAGCGAATTGCCCGAATAAAACTGCACCCCCGGCTCCGTGGACCAAACCTCCATCACCCGGCCGCTCGTCGGCTCGCTTGCGTGCGCCAGCATGCTCATCGTTCCCGGCTCCTTGCTGAACACGTAGTTGTGGTCGTATCCCTGCCCCAGCCTCAGTTGCGCGTCCTCATCCTCAATCCGCGCCCCGATTGCTGCCGGCTCGCGGAAATCAAACGGCGTCCCCGTCACCATCCGATACTGGCCCGTCGGAATCAACCCCGCGTCCACCTCCGTGATCCGGTCGGCGGGAATCACCAACACGTGGTTGAGGATGCTGCCTCCGCCCGCCAAGTTGAAATACGTGTGCGACGTCAGATTGACCACCGTGTCCTTGTCCGTCGTGGCTGTGAAATCCAGATGCAGGCTGTTGTTTTCCGTCAAACGGTAGGTCGCCGTCACTTTCAGGTTCCCGGGAAATCCCCCCGTGCCGTCCCGGTTGGTACATTCCAGTCTCAACGCCGGCTCCAGCCCCGGTACCTGCGTCGCGCTCCAAACGACGTTTTGGAACCCCGCTCTGCCACTGTGCAGCGTGTTGCCGTTGTTGTTGGCGTCCAGGTGATACGTCCTTCCATCCAGCGTGAACTGCGCCTTGCCGATGCGGTTCGCGTAAGGCCCGACCAGCGCGCCAAAACAAGTCGGCTTGTTCGTCAAATACTCCGCCAGCGTGTCATAACCCAGCACCACGTCCCCACAAATCCCCTGCCGGTCCGGCATTTTCAGGGACACCAGGATCCCGCCGTAAGTCATGATCCGCGCCTCCGCTCCCTTGGTGTTGCACAATGTGTAAATCTCCACCGGCCGTCCATCGGGCATCGTGCCAAAGGGCGCTCTATAGATGTTGCGTGGCGCGAACGGATTGGGCGGGGGGGTCTTCGGCTCCGACGAGCAACCAATCATGCCCGCCGCACACGCGCCCGCCCCCATGACGATCAGCCTTTCAATTATTCTGTTCATATTTCTTTGTTCGTTGTGGGTTGTTTCTGCCCGTAATACGCCCCCTCTCCGTGCTTCCGAAAAAAATGTTTCCCCAGCAGCGCCGCCTGCATCGGTTTGGTCTTCGGGTTCAGGCGCAGGGTCTCGCTTGCCAGCCGCGCCACAAACTCCAGCACCACCGCGTTTCGCGCCGCCTCGCCCGCGCTTTTGCCCCAGGTGAACGGCCCGTGGCCCGCCACCAGCACCGCGGGATGACGCGCCGGGTCGAGCTTCTGGAATGTCTCCACAATGACATGGCCGGTGTTCGCCTCGTAGTCTGTCCGGATTTCCGCCCTTGTCAACAAGCGTGTGCAGGGAACTTCGCCCTGCCAGTAATCCGCCTGCGTCGTCCCGTAGGCCGGGATGCTCCGGCGCGCCTGCGCCCACGCGGTTGCGAACAGGCTGTGCGTGTGGGCCACCCCGCCGATTCCCCGGAACGCCCGGTAGAGCGCCAGATGCGTCGCCGTGTCCGAACTCGGCTTCAATTCGCCCTCCACCACCTTCCCTGTCCTCAGCGACACCACCACCATCTGCCCGGCTTCCATCCCCTCGTAAGGCACGCCCGACGGCTTGATCACCACATTTCCGCTGGCGCGGTCAATCCCGCTCGCGTTGCCCCACGTCTCCACCACCAGCCTCTCCTTGACCAAATCCAAGTTGGCCCGCCAAACCTCCTCTTTCAGTTTTTCCAGCATGAGCGCCTCTCTTCTTAATCCTAATCTTAATCTTAATCCTACTCCTACTCCTAATCCTAATCCTAATCTCCCCACCCTTCTTCTTTCGTTTCTTCCAGCATGGCCGTTCTACTTTCTGGCCCGGCCTCGAATGGCCAGCAGCTCTTTCATGATGTTGTGCAGGTTGCCGCTCCAGGCCCGGGTCCCGAAAGCGTCGTGCAGCGTCTTGTAGAGCGGGTAAAGCTCCCGATAGACCGCGTGCGCCCTGGGGTTTGGGCGGAAGGCGCGCCGTTTCAATCCCGTCATCGCCCTTTGCGCCGACGCGAAATCTGGATGCGCCCCGCCCACCACCGCCGCCGCCACCGCCGCACCCAGCGCGCACGTCTGCGCCGAACGCGACACTTCCATGGGCCGGCCCGTGACGTCCGCGTAAATCTGCAGCACCAGCGGGCTTTTTTCGGCGATGCCCCCGCAATTGACCACCTGCCCGATCTTCACCCCGTATTCCTCAAAACGATTAATGATCGCCAGCGCCCCGTAGGCCGTCGCCTCGATCAGCGCCCGGTAAATCTCCGCCGGCGTGGTGTAAAGGGTCTGGCCCACCAGCAGCCCCGTCAGGCGCTGGTCCACCAAGATCGTCCGGTTCCCGTTGTTCCAGTCCAGCGCCAGCAGCCCCGATTCTCCCGGCGCCAGCCGGGCCGCCCGCTCCGATAGCTCCTCATGCGACCCGGCCCTCCGTCCGCCGGGGGCGATATAATTGACAAACCAATTGAATATGTCCCCCACCGCCGACTGGCCCGCCTCCAGTCCGTAATATCCCGGCAGCACACTGCCTTTGACAATCCCGCACAACCCGGGAATGTCCTTCAACGCGGTTGCCCCGGACTCGACCGTCACGTCGCAAGTGCTGGTCCCGATGATCTTCACCAGCGTCCCCGGCCCAACCCCGCATCCAATGGCCCCCAAGTGCGCGTCAAAAGCCCCGACCGCCACCGGGATTCCGGCCGTCAAACCCGTTCTTCCCGCCCACGCCACGGTCAGCCCGCCAACCGCCCGGTCCACCGAGGCGATTCTCGGACACAGGCGCGGGCGCAACTCCGCCATTTTGGGATCCAGTCGGCCCAGAAACTCCGTGTCCGGATAACCGCCCCAGTCGGGATTGTAAATGGCTTTGTGCCCCGCCGCGCAGATCCCCGCCATCCGCTTCTCCGGCTTCAGCGTGCCCGTCAGCTCGGCGGGCATGTAATCGGCCAGTTCCACCCAGGAATGCGCCGCTTGGAAAACTTCCGGGCTGGTTCGCAAACAATGCAGGATCTTGCTGAAAAACCACTCGCTCGAATATGTCCCCCCGCACTTGGCCAGATATTGCGGGCGGATCTGGCTGGCCAGCGCCGTGATCTCGGCCGCTTCCGCCGTGCCGGTGTGGTCCTTCCACAACCAGGCCAGCGCCGCCGGGTTCTTCGCAAAGCGCTTGTCCAACGCCAGCGGCTCTCCGTTGCCGTCCACGGGCATCGGTGTGCTGCCGGTCGTGTCCACCCCGATCCCGATCACCTGCCCCGGCTCAAACCCGCGCGCGTTCTTTTTCGCCAGCGCCAGCGCCCTCTTGATGCTGATCTCCGCCCCTTTGATGTAGTCGCCGGGATGCTGCCGCGCCAGGTTTGGGTCGCGCCCCAAAATGACCCCCTGCGCGCCGTGCTCGTATTTCCACACCGCGGCGGCGGCCTCCTGCCCGTTGGCTGTGTTGACAATCAGCGCGCGGACCGAATTGGTGCCGTAATCCAGGCCGATGACGTATGTTGCGCTCATTCGTGCAAGTAAGTGTCCCAGCCCAGGTATTTGCCGAGGGCCTCTTTCACGCCGGCCGATATGCGCGCGGGGTTCACCGCGACGTGGTGCTCGAATCCATGGTTGCATATATGCGCCAGCAAACTTTGGAATCTTGGGATGCGCACCACGCCGTAGCCGCCAAACGTCTTCAGTGGGTCGTCGGTCAGTTCGCCCTCGCCCACGTAGGCCCGGATTTTCCCGCCCATGTCGTCGGTGCTCACGCGCAGATAGGTGATGGGCGACGACGCCATCCGGCCCACAATGGTGCCATACGTGTTTTCCCTGCCCACGGTGCCGGCGATGATCTCCTGGTAGTCCATCACCGGCGCGCCAGCCCCTTTGGCGACGAAGATGTCCTTGGGAAGGTTGGAGCAGTGGAAAATCACCGCCCGGTCCGGGTCTTCGCCGTAGTTGTTGTTCCAATCCACCAGCGCGCTGGGCTTGCCGCTGGCCCGCGCCATCGCATACATCGCAATCGCCCCCATGATGTCCACCTCGCACGCGCTGCTCCGCAGCAGATTGCTCATCATGCTCATCAGCGTGCAGGGGACCACCCCGAAAAATTCCTCCATCGCCGTCCAGCATTGGATCGCGGTCGCGTTGAGCCGGTTTTCGCTCATCCATTTGTCCACTGCCGCCCCGAACTTCGCCATCTTCAGCAGCGCGCTGGGCGGGATGGTTTTGGCCGGAACGTACCCTTGAATCTCCTTCAACTTGGCCTCCACCGCCGGCGCGGAATCCGCCAGCTTGCTCACCCATCCGAACAACTCGAAAAGGTCCAGCGTCTCGACCGTGATGCCCGAATGTTCCAGCAGTTTCTCGCTGTGGCGGACCGTGTTGAACGCCACAGGCCGCGCCCCAAGCGCCCCGAGACGCAGGTTCTTCAGCGCCTTGAGCACCCGGCAGGTCACCTGGAAATCCGCCAGGTCCTGGTGAAAACTCTGGCTCTCCGGGCTGACCGTGTGCAATCGCGTCAGCGTGAACGGCAGGTTGTACTGCCGCAGATTGTTGCACACGGAGAGCTTGCCGCAAAAACTGTCCCGCCGGTGCTGGATCGTCATCGTCCGGGGGTCGTCATTGAAGGCATGGACCAGGATCGGGACCTTCAGCCCCGACCAGCGGATGCTGTTGGCCACCCCCCGTTCGTCGCCGAAATTGGGCAGCGTCACCAGCAGCCCGTCAATCTTCTCCGCGTTTTGCCGGAACAACTCCGCGCATTTCCGCGCGTCCTCCAGCGACTCCACCGCGCCGAATTTGGTCGCCGTCACAGGCAGGATCACGGCCTTGACGCCCAGTTTTTCCAGCGTGGCGAGAATCTCCTGGCGACCCGTGTCGCACAGATGGGCGGGGAAAAATCCCCGATTGCCGACAATGACGCCGAGCGTGCTCAAGCTAATTCCTTTCCGGTTGGCTGGTTAAGCTGCCATTCGCCCGCCGGGCCGACTTGTCAAGTTCGTGCAAAACCGCGCAGGCATGGCGAATTCTCCTGGCACCCTATGAGACCCATTTTCCCAAGTAAAGAAATAATATCCCCGCTTGACAAGTCAAAGAAACCGCCCCACCATGCCGCATGACTCCACCACCCATCTCCACAAGCCG
>JBEKAN010000024.1:0-21144 GCA_050015895.1 Verrucomicrobiota bacterium | reverse complement strand
ACTTGCAGAGGCAGGGAAATCTGGCCGACTTCATCCAGAAAGAGCGTGCCGCCGATGGAGGTTTCAAATAGTCCCTCGCGTTGAGTGTGGGCGCCGGTGAAAGCTCCTTTTTCGTGCCCAAACAACTCGCTTTCCAAGAGCGTCTCCGGGATGGCGCTGCAATTGACGGCGACAAACGGGCCCTCTTTGCGGGCGCCGCACTGGTGGATGGCTCGCGCCGCCATTTCCTTCCCGGTTCCGCTCTCCCCCAAAAGAAGCACAGGGGCGTCGCTCGTGGCCACTTTGCGGATGGTCTCAAAGACGCCGAGCATGGCGGCGCTGGTGCCGAGCATCCCCGCGAAGG
Organism: Verrucomicrobiota bacterium; assembly: GCA_050015895.1. Classification (GTDB taxonomy): domain Bacteria; phylum Verrucomicrobiota; class Verrucomicrobiia; order Limisphaerales; family Palsa-1400; genus JBEKOF01. The sequence continues at coordinate 20,801 of JBEKAN010000024.1, read as the reverse complement.
TGTCTGGCGGCGCCGCCTGCTGCATCTCGCGGACCTCCCTTTCCAGTTGCGCCACATGGAAAGCACGCTTGAGAAGGATTTTCAACTCCTCCATGTCCACGGGCTTGGCCATGAAATCGTAGGCCTTGCCGCCAATGGCGCGAAGGCCGATCTCCTTTTCACCCTGGCCAGTGATGACGATGACTTTGGTCAGGCAATCCAAGGCGGTCAACTTGGCCAGCGTGGCCATCCCCTCCTCCGGGTCGGACGGATGGGGCGGCAGGCCCAAGTCAAGCAGGACGACCAAGGGACGGGCGGTCTGGAAGGCATTCACCGCACTCACCTGGTCGCCCGCGAAAATGATGTCATAATCACTGTCCAGCGCCCATTTCATCTGAGCGCGTGTCTCTTCGTCGTCGTCCACGATCAGTAATTTCGGATTCATCTGCTGCTTTCGGGTTGTGGAGCAGGTGGGGGGAGATTGCGCCACCCCTTCTTGATCACCGTTCACAACCATCATTAACTGTTTCAGGCTGGTCTCGTGACCGGCCTGAATAAAGCGAACCGACACCAACACGCCGAGTGCCCTTGATTGTCAGGCCACTTGACGCTTGCGGAGCATCCGCAGCGTGCTCACACCAAAGGGCAGAAGCATCAACGCGCCCGCGAGCATCGTTGTGGGCTCGGGCACCGGGTGCCCACCAATAGGGCCAGGAGGACATTCCGGGATTGCTCCGTGAGAGCCAGTGCCCAGGCTCGTCCAGCCCTGTAAACCCAGACCAAAGTCATCTGTGGCCGCAACCGGCGCCGGGTTGGCCGCCGATCCATCCGTGAAGCTCGGCAGCGTCAGATCCGGTGCCTGCCAGTTATAGCCGCCCAAGGTGCTGATCGTCGTCGAGGACCCACCGTCCGCTATGATCGAGAGGTTGGCGCTCCACATCGCCGTGGCATCGCCCTGGACGCCCGATGCCAGTGCGCTCCCTTCCTGTGCCCATTGGCCCGCGGAAGATATTCCGGTGATGCTGGCGAAGCTCAAGGGGGACCCGGCCATGAACAAGAGAGGCCATACCAGCAGGAGTTTGGCGGCTGATTTCATTGCGCTGTCCATCATACACAGTTTGAGACGCTTCCCTATCCCATTCTGGGACAAGCTGTGACACCTTTGGGCCACCCATTTTGGGACATCTCGACTCACAATTCGGACGCCCAATTGAACACATCATCTCCAGCAAAAAAAATCAGGCCGGTCTTGCGACCAGCCGGAACGAAGAGCAACACTGACGAACGCCGAGGGCCTTATTCTCAGGCCACCCGGCGATTGCGCAGAATCCGCAGGGTGCTGGCGCCGAACGGCATCAGCATCAGCGCGCCCGCGATCAGCGTGGTCGGTTCGGGCACGGGGTCAACGCTGAGGGTGGCTGTTGCCGGCCCACCAATATTGGAAGAACCATTGTACGGATAAAAGTTGATATAACTGCCGTTATATCCAACCAGAGCGTAATATCCAGCAAGCGCGGTGTCGCTCCCATCCGGAGCGGCGCTAAAAAGGTTCAGATACGTCCCCGAACTGCTTTGCAACGTTAGAACACCCCAGAAATCCACAATGGGGTCGCCAGGGTAGTACAAAATGTTGTTGATGTCAAACGCACCCGAGGAACTCGCCAACGTGTACGTGCCGTCGAATCCTGAGTAAGCGGGCGAAAAGAGGGTCAATGAGGCTGAACTCGCCGCATATTCATTGCCGCTGCCGAAAATGAAACTGGCCGTAATGTCGCCAGTCAGAGTGTTGCCATACGGGTCACTATACGAGAGGTCGAACAACGTCGCATGAGCCTGGGCTGCGACGAATAACACGGACGCCACTATTACAAGTTTTAATGTCTTCATTTTTCCTTTTGGTTTCAATTTTCGGTCGTCGCACCGAGCAAACCCTGGCGTGACGTCCATGTCCCAGGTATTCGCCGTATGCGGTTTTGTTGCTGTCTTTTCTCAAGGAGCGTGTCTCACAGTTCACTCAATTTTGCCTATTAGATCACAATCCGTGAATCCCATCTACGGCGTTTTGGGACATGTTGTGACACCTCTGCGTCAATCCACTCTTGGCGAGAAGAGGAATGATATGTGTTTTTTTGGTCACATTTTAGGCCATGTTCGTTCACATTTGGGCCACGTAATCCTTTTGCGCTACTAAAATAGTGTGCGAGGATTTGCTCGCTTGCCGGGAAGGCAGAAGTCTCCAGAGAACACTCACGGACCAAACTGGATGGCCGCGAGGTGTGCAAAAAGATCCCCTGGCGGTGCTCTGCGAATGAAACAGGCCGGTCTTGCGACCGGCCTGAATGAAGAGGAACAAACTACGAAACGCCGAGTGCTTTGGATTGTCAGGCCACGCGCTTGCGGAGAATCCGCAGGGTGCTGGCGCCGAACGGCAGCAGCATCAACATGCCGGAGATGATCGTCGTCGGCTCAGGAACGGCTGCAAGATTAGGGCCAAAGAACCCTGCTCCGGTGTCATATACCTGATCTGGGAATACTGTAGTCCCACCTGACTCCCACATAGCATTACCTAAAGTGAAGCCGGCAGGAAGAGTTGCTGAACCATAATAAAAATCATCCGGATCATTCCCAGTGTAAGAGGCCGCGAGAACGTATGTGGTGTTCGGTGCCAGCGTAACAGGCGCCGTGTTCACCCACTGAAAACTATCCGCTGTCGCGCTGCCGCCGCTCGGTACTGTCGCAGAAGTGAGTACGGTCCCTGTCGAAGTGAACAGCGTCACGACATGCGATGCAGCCAAACCATCGTTCCCCCAATCATAAACGCCAAGCTCCGTAACCAGAGCGTCCGGCAAGGTTGCACCCGTGGTGAACGAAAAGCCCTCCGTACCCGGCGGTGGGGTTTTGTAGAATGGTTGGCCTCCTGGATTGGTGACCAGCACCATTGAGGCGCTGGCGCTCATGGCGCCCGCCAAAGCGACCGCCATTATTGTAAGTTGTAGTTTTGTATTCATTATTTTGCTTTCGGTTTTTGATTATCACCGGAAATCAGTACTGGCGCGACGTCCGTGTCCCAGTTACCTCCTCCAAGCGATCTTTGTTATTTTGTTGTTAATCTGACATTTCTTCACTGCAATTGCGTGACCGTTTTTGCCTCTCTAAATCATGCACATTAAATCAGAACCACTCAAATCCATCTATCCCATTTTGGGACATCTCTTGCTACAATTGGGCCATCGGCAAACCACCCCAAAACTGACCATTGTTACGCCGCCCGGTTCCTGCGCAGAATGCGCAGGGTACTCGCCCCAAAGGGCAGCAGCATCAACGCCCCGGCGATCATCGTTGTCGGTTCTGGAACGGCGCTAATGCTCTGTGGAAGGCCCGTTGCCAGGAGGATCATGTCCTGACCTGCGCCAGGATAACTAGGATCTGGCCGCAGCACGTACCCATTGGCCGCTGAAACCTTGGCTCCCACGAGATCGGAAAGATCCGTGCTGTAGTCAGCCAAGACATTGCCACCCAAACCGGGAATCGAGAACGCGGCCCCCCCCAGTGTTCCGTAATCGGTGCTGTCGTATAACGCGGTGTACATGGACAAGGCCATCGCGGCTCCCTGATCCGCCACGGTCCCTACTTGGGTTGGGACACCACCGCTCAAGATTTGCCCTGAGAGGGTGCTGAACAGATAATTCGCATTTTGAATGCCATAGCCACCATTCACAGAATTAGCACCCGCCCATCCTGTCGCCCCGCCCACACCTGGTGGATTCAGGCCGGGCTCCGCCTGCCCGAAGGAGAGGAAATCATAGGTGTGTGTCCCCCAATCCAACAGACCCGCCGGACTAAGGCAGGTGGTGTAAAATGGAGTGCTGATATTGGGATTGCTCCCGGGGCTGATGCTGAAGGAATAGATGCCGATCAGGTCATCGCCACTGATGATCTGGTTGCCGTTAAGGGTTGCAGTAAAGCTCCCGCTGTTCTCTGCATAAGTGGTGGCGCCTGACAACGTCATCGTTACGGTGGCGTGTGCGTTTGCGGCGATCAAAACAGCCATCACTGGAACACTTAACCTTGCGATCATATTGTTCATATTCTTATTATGGTTTTGGGCGATGTGCTGCATTGCACACCACCCCTTCTTTTCAGTCACCAGTAAATCATATTCCCTTCCATGCCATCTACCCAAAATTGGGACAACTTTGCACATGTTTGGGCCATGAGGATTTGTCAGCTTTGGCTCCTTTCCACTCGATTGATTCGGCCGATTTTGAGTTGGCGGGAGATGTTGGTGATGGAGATGGGGCACGTTGACCTCGGCCCTCCCGAAAAAACCATCGCAAATGACGTAACCCCGTGGGGCGAAAAGGGATTCGGGCTGGAGGGGAGAGCTACTGCGAGCTAAGAATGCGGTAAAATCGCCGCGGATCCGCCCCGATGGGATCAGACGCGGACATTACCGCATTAGTTGCCTCAATCGGGATTCCAAGATTAACCCAGTCGGCCTGCGCCAGGTTGGTCTTGAATTGGACTTGATACAACAGACCCGCATAAGTCGCCCAGGAAAAAGTGAGAGTTTCGTCTGTCGGCGCCGCCGTTGTCAGCACTGGGGTCGGAATTGGGATCAGGCTGACATCCTCAAGGCCCAGATACTGCGGGTCGTCCCGGAATCCGAACTGGACCACGGAGCTGGAACTGGTGGCGATGACGACGAACTGTTCGTTGGTCCAGTTGAAAGCGCCCAAGTTGGTCTGGCTGAGAAGGGTGTTGGTGCTCGACAAATTCGTGTTCCAGTTGACGAGGAATTGGTTGGGAGTGGCGCCGGTTGGATTGGACAACCAGAAAGAGAGCAGATAGGCCTGCCCTGGGGAGGTCGGCACCGTTTGGGAAAGATACGCGAGAGAGCCATATTGGCCAAAAACTGCGTCATAATCGCCTGAATGGGGAGTGATTCGCGAAGCGGAAACCACATTGTCCGAGGTGTTCCCGGTCAAGGTCCAGCTTGAAAAGCTCCCGGTCTCAAACCCGCCGTTCTGCACCAGCGACTGCGAAACCTGCAAAGTGAATGGGCGCGCCCTGGTCAGGCTGGTGTTTCCATCTACAAACGTGAGTGTTGCGGAATAAACGCCAGAGGTCAGGGCATTGGCTGCGGAACTGAAACCCACCGTCACCGGGGTCGCGGAACCGCCCGCCGGAAGTGTGCCGTTGGTGGGCGTTACCGTGAGCCATAGTGCGGTGTTTGTGAGCGACCAGGACAGGGCCGCGGGTCCGTAGTTGCTCACGTAAAAAGTCTGGGACGATGGAGTGAACGGCCCTCCAGGCAGCCCTGTGGCAGTGAGGCCGGCTTGTGGGGAGACGACCAAATAGCTGGGGGATGCAAGGGCGTTGATCAGCGCCTGGCCTGCCGGAGTGCCCCATCCGGTGCAAAGATCGTAACCGGGACAGGCGAAAAACTGGGTTGGGCTGCTGCTGTTGGTGTTGTTCCCGGTGGTGATGTCGTGAAAACACGAGGAATAGTTCGCTCCCTGGGCGATGCCATAAATGGCCGGGTTGATGAAACCGACCGTTGGCTGGCCATAACTGGTCGCCTGCTGATTCGCCAGCGCAACGAACGCCGCCCATAGTGGTGTCGAGCAACTGGTGCCGTCAAAGGCGTTGGTCACGCCGTTGTTGTAGATGACCGAAACGTCATTGCCCATCATGGCGACATCCGGGATGTTTCTGTATATCGCGGATCCTTGATTCGTCGTCATGCTGATCGCCTGTTGCCATGTGGGGATGAGGTAGGTGGGGCTGATTCCGCCGCTGCCGCCCTGCCCGTCGCCCAAATTCAAAACGGTTTCCGACGACCATGCTCCGCCGGAAGTTATGGACAAAGCGGTTGCGCCGACGACCGATATGAAAGGGTTGTCCGCCGGAAATGGGATCGCGCCCGTATAAGCATCCACATCGCCGGCTGCATTGAGAAAGGACTGTCCCTGGGCCGCAAATTGCTGAAATATCTGATCGGCGATCGGGTCGTCGCCTGTGCCCCACAGCCAGGAGGAACTGAGCTGTTTGGCCAGGTTGTCCGTGGCCATGCGGTTCAACGCGGAGTCACCTGTGCCTTGCGGCCCCGCCTCATAAACGACCAATTCGGAGAGCCCCGGGGCCATGGAGATGGCCAACTCGATATCTAGGGCGACTTCGGAGTTGTTGGAACCGGGTGTGCCGACGAAACCATCCAGCAACACATTCGTCACCGTCACATTTGGCAGCCCTCCCCGGCTTTCGTAATCCGCGATGTCGTTGGTGTAATAACCATCCAGTTCCAAGAGGCCGAGCGCCTGCCCGGAACCCATGAGTGAAACGCCGGGAATGTAGGCCGCACGGAAGTCATTTCCCTGGTAACTTCCGCCTGGGCCGGAGCCGGCATTCGGAATGGGGCTGGCAGGGTTGCCATCGGGATGAGCTTTAAGATTCGCCGGATGCGGCACCAAATAGTTGTCCAGGCCGACGATCCGCAATACCGGAACGGCCAGATCAAGCGAAGGCTCGACGTCCGGCGCATAAAATGTGCGCGCTTCGGTTGGGTGCGGGTAAACGAGCATTTTCATATAAAATGCCTTCTCGATATCCGCCACCGATCCGCTCACGTCCAGCAACATGCGGTTCGAATGCCTGCCTGTCACAGTCAGTCCGTTGGCGCTGGCAAATGCGATGACCGCCTCATAATCCTGTTCGGTGGGGCCGAACATTGCGGCGAACTGCTCCGGGGTTAGATAATGGCGGTAGTTTGGGCTGGCCGAATCGTAAATATCGCGGAGCAGGTTGGTCAATGCCGGTCGGTTGCGCAAATTCAATCCAATAGCCAGATCCAGGCGCTTGGAGCTGGCCAGTCGGTCAACGGGTTGCAGGCGGGCCGTTGCTGTCGGGATGTGTCCCTTCACAACCTGCAAATCCGCCCCCAGCAATGGCATTGAAAGCACTGTCGAGAGCATCGCCACGAATACCCAGTTGGAACAAGGTGGTCTCACGGGAATGATTATGTGGCTTGTGTCAATCAGGTGCGCGAAGGATTCTTCCACTACATTTCGGTTTGATCAAATGCCGTCGTTCTTGGAACACGGACTAACGAAGTTTGAGGGTTTCCATCCATAAAGCCTATGCACTTTGCGGACATCATATTGCATATTTGGGCCATGCTGCGCCGGGTTGTGCCAGGGGAATCTTCAGGTTCACTGCTTTTCCTGCCGCGAACAACTTCACCCGATGCACCGGGGAAACGGGATTGATATTTGTGGTTTCTCCTTGATTTCCAAGCCTATTCCCTGTCCGCTTTCGTCTGAAAGTAGTGGATTTGCAATGTTCTCGTGAAACACATGACCTCATCCTCGAAGGAGAGCGCTCCAAGCCTCTCAACCTCGTCGCTCCAAGTCGCAAATTGCAGGGCCCGCATCCTTATGGTGGATGACAATCTGCCCTTTCTGAAGCTTTATTCCCAAATCCTGCGGGACGCGGGCTACGAGGTCTTGACGGCCAGCGATGGCCGCCAAGCCCTCCGAATCGTCGGCGATCATCGGCCAGGTCTGGTGGTGCTGGACGTCGTTCTTCCCGACATCAGCGGGATCGAGATTTGCCGCCAAATCAAACGGGACGCCGCATTTCGCAATGTCTTCGTCATTTTGATTTCCGGCGAGGCGATCAGCGCCGAGCAAACCGTGGATGGATTGGCCATAGGCGCGGACGATTATCTCACCAAGCCGGTGGCGCCGAGCGAATTTCTGGCGCGAATTCATACGATGGTGCGGCTCATGGAGGCCACGGCGGCTTTGCGCGCCAGCGAGCAACATTACCGGCGGCTGGTTGACATTCTGCCCGACGCCGTCGCCGTGATTGACAGGCAATTTCGACTGACCGGTCTCAACCCGCGGGCGGTCGCCATGTTCGGTTGCGCCGCGCCGGGGGAGTTGGCGGGGAGAAGTATTTTCGACATCATCCAAGCAGAGGATCGCGACCGCTTTCGCGCCAACTTGACAAAGGCGCTTAAAACAGGCGTCGCGGGAAGCGCCGAATATGTCGTGCTCCGACGAGACGGGGAAGGCATCCCTGTGGAAATGAGCGCCGCTATGTCCACAGCCGCAGACGGGGAAATCCTGGAATTGGTCGCTGTGGCGCGCGATGTCACCGAGCGAAAACGAGCGGAGAGAGAATTGCGCAGCCTGCCACGGCGCATCACCGAGGCCCAGGAGGCTGAGCGATTGCGGGTGTCGCGGGAGCTTCATGACGGAGTGAACCAAGTGATTGCCTCGGCGGCGATGAGGTTGCACCGCGTCCAGGACACCCTGTCCGCGCAAAACCCCGCGGCCAGCGAACTGCTCTCACGCTGTCACAAGCTGCTCGTGCAGGCGTTGGAGGAAACCCGCCGTATTGCGCGCAACCTCCGCCCCAACGACCTCGACGAGCTTGGTTTGAGCGCCGCCTGCCGCAATTTGTGCAAGGAACTTCAAGCCCGCACTGGGCTGGTGGTAAAGTGCCAGTTTGCCCGATTTGACTGGCGTCTTCCACCCAAGGTTGACCTCGGCCTTTTCCGCATGGTCCAGGAGGCCCTTAATAATGTGGAGAAACACGCCAACGCCAAATTGGTCCGACTGCGAATCTCGATTCGGCGTGAGGCCGTTGTGCTGAAGATCCAGGACAATGGCCGCGGATTCAACCCCGCGGCACCGAGCTCGGGCAAAGCGGCGGAGGGCGGGATCGGCCTGTCGAGTCTCCACGAACGCGCCGCCGCACTGGGAGGAACGTGCGAGGTGGTTTCCAGTCCCAAGCAAGGAACCGCCCTCACCGTGCGGGTGCCCCTTCCAAAACGCCTCCGCCTCGGGATTGCACGATAGCGCCCTTTCAGGATTCGCCGGACCCCGTCCAGCAAACCGCAAACCGGATCAGCGCGTTGGTGTTGCTCAAACGCAACTTTTTTCGCATCTTGGTGTATTGGCCGGTCAGGCTTCTGGCCTTCAAGTCGAGGCGGGACGCGATATCCGGGTTGCTCTTTCCCGCGCCCAACAATCCCAGGATTTCCAATTCCAAATCGCTCAGGCGGTCAATCGGGCGGTTCCGGGGCTTGGGACGGCCCTCGCGGGAAACCTTGGACTGACCGTCCATAACCTCGTCGCTGACATAAATGCGTCCAGCTAGGACATCGCGGATGGCATCCATGATTTCTTTCGGATCTTGCTGCTTCATGACGTAACCGTCACCTCCGGCGCGCAGCACCCTGGCGGCATAGAGTTGCTCCTCACGCATGGAGATGACCAGCAACTTGATTCCAGGATACTTGGGGCGAAGTCGCTTGATCAAATCCAGCCCGCTCATGCCGGGAAGGGTGATATCAACCAGAACAAGATCGGGTTTCAGGCCGGGAATATCGCGCAAAGCCTGTTCGGCGGAACCTGCTTGGCCGCAGACGGCCAACCCCGGCTCGCTTTTGAGTATTTCCACCAGACCCTCGGCATAAACCGGATGGTCCTCCACCAAAAACACCTTCTTCACGTTCGCTTTCGATTGTCGTTTCATTGACAGATTCCAACTGAAAACACCAAGATTTGCGCTTTCGTCGCGCCAGTCATCTTTAAGATGACACGGTACATTAAATCCGCATCACCCAAAGTCAAATCCTTCATTAGCCGCCGCCACCCGCCATCCCCTCATCTCGTCGTCCGCATTGCCGTGTCAAGGGGAACTCGGCTTTTTACCGCTCACATTTATTGCCCGGAGAGGTGATGAAGGGTACGCTGGTTCCAACCAGGAAGGCGATCACCAGCAACACGGTACTGATCCCGAGAGGAAAAATCCCAATCAAACAACGCTTGCCCCGGCTGGCCATTACCACGCAGAGGATCGCGACCGCGAATAGAAACGCAAAACCCCGCCTGACCCACGGCTTGGTGAATGTTGGGGAACCGACCGCCATCTCCAGCCAGCGCCAGTAGCAAATAGCCAGCCAGGCGACTCCGCAAAGCGTGCAGCTCGCGTAAACTGCATCATAACCCTTGATGCCGCCGCTCCACATCAGAGGCACAGTCCTCCGCAGGAAAGGCAGGCGCCCGACCAACCAACCGTCCTCATGGGCGATGGAATCCAGGAAAAGATGTGTCCACGCTCCGAGAAGAATGGAGAGGACGATGACAAACGGAGGACCAACCGGTCTTCGGCATGGCGGAAGGAATGCGCGTTCCAAGCGGGGCGGCAGCATTGCGACCACCGGCAGACGGAGGGTGTAAAAGCCAGCCAGCATCAGCAGGCCCACCGGCAGACAGAAGGCGAGACTTCCAGGGAAAAAGGTGTGGGAAAAGTCACCGTTTCCAAAACAGTAACCGACATCGGGGCTGAGACTGCCGATGACGAGGGCGGGAAAGTTGAGGCGCCGCGGGCAAAAGCGCCTCAACGGCAAGACCGCCGCGGGATGTGCCAGTGGGAAAGGCATCGCGCATTTGAGGATGCCAACGAAACCGCAGGATGACAAGTCAGATTTGAACAATCCCAGAATCCTCAAGGGTTTCCGTCGGGGCGGCGGTCATGTCGCCAGTTCTTTGCCTTGATTTACCTTGATTTGGCTTGATTTACCTTGATGAACGATCGAGTTGATGGTGGATTGAGCGCCGGGCGGCGGATGCAGCATCGCCCGCCAGCCAAAGCCGGGTTATTTCCCGCGCCGTAAGCGAACATAGACGAACATAAGCGAACTTAGGCGAACAATTTTGCATTCAAGTCCCGGGGTTCGGTTTGTCCCGCATAGCGGGCGAATCCCTCGTTTGCATGGAACCAATGCTCATAGTCCAGACAGTAACACGCATTGATTTCTAAAGCAACAACCAAAGTCCGGAAATGCGCTGACACTGCAGGCAAGTCCCAGTTCCGCTCGCTGAACACGCCGATGGGCGCGGATTTTGAAATGAAAAGCGATTTTTCAGTGCCGTTCGGCCTAATCTGCGGGGAAATCCTGAAAACTGGACCAGTGACTACAGGAACAGCCCGCTTCAGGCTTGACTGTTGCTGATGAGCGCGTCCGATTGAGTGTCCTCGTCGAGATAGAGGCTCTGCAACGTCACGCCAAATGGTGCTCAGGGGACAACTGCCCGGCCGTGTCGTCCTCCTCCTGGAGCGATCTTTCGATTTCGTCGGGGTTCTCCAATGCGTAGGCGAGGGCGGCGTAAATCTGCGACAGGGAAAGGGAGTTGAGCACACCGAGTATCTCCTCCGGCGCGTAGCCCAGACGATGGTAACGAGCGATCCGGTGAACCGGAACGCGGGTGCCAGCCACGCGGGCACGCCCTCCGCATATTCCCGGACTCGCCTCGATTATGGAACCAATGCTCATAGTCCAGAAAGTAACACGCATTGATTTCTAAAGCAACAACCAAAGTCCGGAAATGCGCCGCAGGCAAGTCCCAGTTTCTGAAACACTGAAATGCGGAAAGCTCGGGGAAGGACAGGCCTCACTTGGGCATACCCCGGATACAATTCAAGCCGGTCTTGATGACCGGCTTGATCGTCTGAAAGGACTTGTATTGCGATTCTGAGGGCAACAGAAGGAATCTCAGGTTCCCGCCTTCGCCTGGGCGAAAAGCTTGCGCTCCTCGGGCAGGAGCGCGGCTTTGGAGGCCTTCTCCAAGTAAACCCCCGCGCTGGCGCCACCGCCCGTCGCCTTGAGAATGATCCCGTAATAACCCGCGATGGATGGACTCTCGAGGTCCTGCGGCTTGATTTGGCGCATCACTTTCAGCGCCTCGGCGCTTTTACCCTGCACGTATAAAGAAAAGGCGTAGGTGGCGGCAAAGGATGAATTGGTGGGGGCCTGCTGGTAAACTTCCCGCGCCAGATCATGGGGTTTCAATTCCTTCGCGTCCAGGAGCAGGGCGATCATGGCCAGATTGTTTTTTGCTGTGAGATCTGACGGAGTTCTCTTCAACTCCTGGCTGAAAAGCTGCATCAGCGACCGTGTTTGGCCGCCCGCGAACATTGTCTGGGTCAGCGCCTGCGTGGCCCATTTCTCCTGGGGATACCGGTTGACGATTGTCTGGAGCAGATCCTCCCCCTCATTGACCCAATTCCATTGCGCGGCCAGCCTCAGGAGCATGACCAGGCTCTGCTTCTGGCTGTTGGCTGATTTGAGCGCCTGCTCCCACTCTGTCTTCGCCGTGTCGGCCAATTCCTGCCCGCGCAAGGCCCGGGTCATGAAGGCGTGGCGAAGGAATTCCAATTCGGCCCAGTGTTGTTTCTCAAGCCAGGCCTGGAGTCCGCGCCAATCTTTCGACGCGGTGTAACACTCGGCGACCAGGAGCGTCGCAGGCTGGTTGGTCTGTGTGGACAAAGGAAGACTGCGCAGCCAAGCCAGAGCGTTGGTCGGCGAAGTTTTCGCCATCTCCCATGTGCCCAGCTCATAAATCTTGCTTTGATTGGTCGCGGCTTCGAGCTGGCAGGTGGCCAGCGCCGGTTTGAAATCCGCGCTCTTGGTCTCCAACAGCACCTCCAGCCGCAGGATCCGGTCCGTGAAGGCGGAATTGGTCTCCTGGACCAATTGCTTGGAGAGCGCCAGACCCGCGTCCTGATGTTTGTTGCCCATGGCGTCCAGAGTCAGTTCACGCAACGCCTGGCAACGCAGACCAGAATTGGTCGGGTTGGAGGCCAAACGCTGGAGCACGATTCGGGCTTCCGCCAAGTCCAGCGCGTTGGTGCCGTGGAGTCGCACGACCGCCAGATTCAATTGTGGGGCCGGGTTGTGAGGCTCCAACCGGGTGGCCTCAAGAAAGTGCGCCTCGGCCTCACTGGGCTTGTTGGCGGCGGCGGCCACCGCGCCGGCGATGTTGTGGAAGGCGGCCTTTCCCTTGTCGGCGGTGTTCACACCTTCCAGGGCATTGGTGGCGGTCGCGTAATCACGCATGGTCAGGGCGGTTTGCGCCAGGGCGAGCCTGTCATCGAGGGAATGCGGGGCCAGTTCCACCACCCGGCCGCGCCACAGCAGCGCGGTGGGCGAACGGGACGCCTCCGCGAACTGGGCCATCATCCTGGTGGCATCCAGATTATTGGGGTCCGAACGAAGCACTTCCTGCGCCGAGAGCGCGGCATTGCGGGCGTCTGATTTTGCCAGGAAGTCGTGCGCGAGGCTCATGAGATGCTTGTTTTTCCATACTCTGTATGAGCGATAACCCGCGTAGCCGGCCGTCAAGACCGCGATACAGCACAACAGGATTATGAATATTTTACGCATATTTTTGTTTTGGCTCTCCTAGTGACATGTCTGTGGTGATTCAGTCCGTCCTTTCGACCGTCGCGAGCGGCTCCATCCTCTGAACTTTTGCTTCCAGGCAGGGAGCATAGTCCGGAACCACTTCCTTCAGCGCCAATTTCAGTTCGTCCGGCTCGAGGCAATGGAGTTTCACGCGCAACCTCTGCAGCGTTTCCCTCATCTCAGTGATGTCGGCTGGATGGGAGAGAAACCGGCAGATCTTGGGATGGTTGGTCGGGGAAAAATTCTCTCCGCGGTGAGAAATCTCTTCGAACAGTTTCTCACCCGGCCGAATGCCGACAAACTCGATTTGGATGTCCTCGTCCGGCGTCAGCCCGCTCAGTTCAATCATCTGGCGGGCCAAATCCACGATCTTGACGGGTTTGCCCATATCCAGGACAAAGATCTCCCCGCCCAGCCCTTGCGCGGCGCTTTGCAGCACCAGCATCGATGCCTCGGGAATCGTCATGAAATATCGCGTCATCTCAGGGTGCGTCACCCTCACGGGTCCCCCTTCCGCGATCTGCCGTTGGAACAGCGGGATCACGCTGCCGGAGGATCCCAACACGTTGCCAAATCGGACCGCCATGAATTTTGTCAGGTCCGGGTTGGCGGCCTGTAGCGACTGGATGTACACCTCCGCCAGTCTCTTGGTCGCCCCCATCACACTGGTGGGGTTGATCGCCTTGTCCGAGGAAATCAGGGTGAACCGCTCGACGTCAAATTCCAAGGCCAGGTCCGCCAGTTGGGCGGTTCCGATGCTGTTGTTCTTGATGGCCTCGCCGGGTTGAGACTCCATCATCGGCACATGTTTATGGGCCGCGGCGTGGAAGATCACTTCCGGCCGGAATTTCCGGAAAATCTGCCGCATGCGGTCCAAGTCGAGGATATCGCCCACCAGGGGCCGGATCCGTTCGCCATGGCCCAACCTCTTCAATTCCTGTTCGATCTGGAACATTTGGGGCTCGGCCCGGTCGAGCAGGAGGAGCCGTCTGGGACGGTAAGTCGCGATCTGGCGGCAAAGCTCGCTGCCAATGCTGCCCCCGGCGCCGGTCACCAATACCACCTTGTCTGTCAGCGCCTTCTGGATGTTCTCCGTCTCCAATTCGACCCGCTCGCGCCCAAGCAAATCCTGCACCTCGACATTGCGCAATTGGCTCACTCTCACCTGCCCGAGCGCCAATTGATCCAGCCCGGGAACCGTTTTGCATTCCAGCCGGGCCTGGTGGGCAATACGCACGATTTCTCCCACCCGCCTGGCCGGCGCCGAGGGCATGGCGATGATGACTTCCTGGATATTCAGCCTTAGGCTGGTCTCCCCCAATGCCTCCGGCGGCCCCAGGACGGGAATATCATGCACCCGCGAGTTCCATTTGCGGCGGTCATCGTCAAGGAAAGCGACGGGTTCCAGGCCATAGCCCGGCTTGAGCGACAATTCGTGCGCCAGGACAGCGCCGCTATCGCCCGCCCCGATGATGACCACGCGCCGTTTGCCATGTCTGATTTTTGTGCCCGATGTCGTGAACGACTCACGGAAGGTGCGCAAGGCCAGGCGCGCGCCGGTCAGACCCACAAGGCAAAATATGAAATCCAGGGCAATGACCCCGCGCGGCGGCGCGACGCCCTTTCCCCATATCCCCCACACGACGAAAGCAATAATACAACTGATGCTCAACGCATGGAACATGCGGGCCAAATCCGGTGTGCTGAAGAAACCCAGGAGCGTGTTGAGTTGGTGGAAGAGTCCCAGGAGGACCAATTGCAAGGGAACAAGCCAACAGAGGACGAAGAGCCGTTCCGACTGAAATTGGGGTTCGACCATGAAATCGAAGCGCAATTCGTAAGCCAGCCAGAGGCAGGCGGTCAACTCAAGCGCGTAAACAAACAGGAGCAGCCAAAAACGGAGCGGTGGCGACAATTCCAGGCGTAAGATTTTCATATAACGAGTAATCAGTGATCCGTAATCAGTTTTCATCGGCGGTGCTGGCTCTCCGATTTCAGCCTTCTGCTTTCAGCTTTCAGTTTTCTGCTTTCTGCTATTGCGAGCCGTTACATCCACCCCCGAATTTTGTAATAGGCCATGCCAAGGTATTCGTGCATGGCGTCGGAGAAATCCACAAGGCTGCGGGGGGTGGGGATGATCTCCTCCAGGTGCCGATACCAGGGCAAGGGGAGGAGCTCGACAGCGCGGAAATCAGTTGGGGCCGGGATGAATTCGATTCCGGGACAGAGTTTTTTGAAGACACCCATGGAACGGGGCATGTGCCTGGCAGAGGTGACCAATAGTACGCGGCTGAATCCTTTTTCCCGGAGCAGCGGCCCGAGATAAACCCCGTGCTCGTGAGTGTTCTCGGCCTTGGTTTCGAGGATGATGGCGTCCTTGGGGACGCCGATCATTTCGAGCAGTTCGGCCATGTCCTCGGCCGCCGGGCGTTGGCCGGGGCTGCCGGCGGGGTCATTGTCGCTGCAGATGATCCGGGGAGCGCAGCCGTTGCGAAACAAGTGAGCGGCATAGATCAAGCGGTTGCCGGCGGCGTCAATTTCGACTGTGGAGCGAGGCGGCAGTTTCGGCAAAACCCCTCCTCCCAGGACGATGATGGCATCGGCCCGGGGAACGGGGTTGGGAGGCAAGTATTCGCGCTCGAGCCTGCCGGCCAAACCTTCGGCGACCCAGGCGTTGCCGCAGATGAGTAAAACCGTCATGGCCAAAACAAAACAGGCGCGCCTCGGGACCTTGCGTTTTCGGAACAGAGCCGCCGCCGCCAGGAGCAGGAGGCAGAGCGAGGTCGGCGAGAGCAGTTTTAGCAGGATGCTGTATGCGAAAGACATGCGTGAAACCACTGACTACTGACCACGGACTTGGCAACGGCGCACGATGCTGGCGACGCGTTCGATGTCCGAAGGGGCCATGGCTGTGCCGGATGGCAGGCAGAGTCCGCAGCGAAAAAGATGCTCACTCACTCCACCGCCGCAGACGCGATAACCTCGAAAGACCGGCTGCAGATGCATAGGCTTCCAGACAGGCCGCGACTCGATATTCTCGGCTTCCAAGGCCAGACGCACGGTTTCTACGGCAACTCCAAACTGGTCTGGGTCAATGAGAATGACCGTGAGCCAGCGATTGCATCGCCCCGTCGGGGCTTCTGGCATGAAAGTAACGCCCGGCAAGTCACCCAGAAGCTCGCGGTAATGGTCGAAGATGCGGCGCTTGGCTGCGACTCGCTCATCGAGCACCCGCAACTGCCCGCGGCCGATGGCAGCCAGGATGTTGCTCATCCGATAATTGTAGCCAATCTCCGAATGCTCGTAGTGCGGTGCGGGGTCGCGGGCTTGCTGGGAGAGTTTGCGGGTGTGCGCAATGAGTGCGGGGTCTTCGCTGGCGAGCATGCCGCCGCCGGACGTGGTCAGGATCTTATTGCCGTTGAAGGAGAAGACCGCCGCTTTCGCCCCACAGCCCGCGTGGCGGCGCTTGTAAGTGGCGCCCATGGCCTCGGCGGCATCGGTCACCACGGGGATGTTGTATGGGGCGCAGACCTCCTTAATTCGGTCCAGGTCGGCGCATTGTCCGTACAAATCTGTGGGAATGACCGCCTTGGGCACACGACCGCGCCGGTCACACTCCCCAAGCTCCTCCGCGAGAAGTTCCGGGTCCATATTCCAGGTCGGTTCGTCACAGTCAATGAACACTGGGGACGCGCCCAGGAACCAGACGGGGGTGACGCTGCCGATAAAAGTCATGGTGGAGGCCAGGACCTCGTCGCCGGGACCGACTCCGATCTCCCGGAGAGCCAGGTGCATCGCCGCGGTGCCGCTGGCCAGTGCCAGGCAGTGGGGAATGCCCGTGTGGGCGGCGAACTCCCGCTCGAAGGCATCCACCATTGGGCCAAGCGGCGCGATGTAGTTGCTCGCAAAGGCGGCATGGACCATCTCCAGTTCCTCGCCGCCCAGGTGCGGCGGTGAAAGAAAAATCCTCTTGTGGTCGGGGCGCCTCATTTGTCTCTGTTGTATCTGAATGCGTGTGCGGACAGGAATCCGCGCAACTTGCTCAGCTTTCTTTCCTTGCGCCGCCGATGGCGGCGGCTGGGTTGCCGAATACTCTGGCGCCAGGCGGCACGTCCCTGACCACGACACTGCCGGCGCCCACAAAGGCCCAGGCCCCAACTTTGACCTTCGGGATGACACACGCGTGACTTCCAAGAAACACGCCTTCGGCCAGAGTCGAGCTTCCATTGATGCCACAATGGCTGCTGATCTGACACCAATCCCAGATGCGCGTGTCATGTCCCGCGTTGCTGAACGCCCCAATCGCCACGTGATTGCCAATCTTGACATCGCAGGTGACAGAGGCAAACGGCCCCATGACAATCCCGGATCCCAGTTGCACACGGTTCCCTATGTTTGCCAGGGGGTGAATTACGTTGATGAAACGCCCTCCTCTTTCCACAATGGGGGAGTAGCATTTCACCTTCGTCTTCGGATCTCCAATGGCCCCGATGAAAACATCGTTTTCGGCGATTTTGTAGTTCCCCACGCTGCCAAGGACTTTAGCCGGATAGTCGTATCCATCCAAAGCATTGCTTTTATCATCGAGAAATCCTTTAATGCGCCAGGGATAGCCAGAAGCAATCGCCTGGGCCGCCCAGGTGAAAACCTCGCGGCCACATTGACCGGCGCCAATAATGACAAGAGTTTTAATTCCCCGGGACGATTGCACGGCGGATTGTTCGTTGCTCGCAACTTCAACTGATCTTGTGATGCGGATCGTCTCAAACTCCGGACTCGGCGACACCTCTGGTGTAAAGTGTCGCGCCGGCGGAGGTTGCGGCCTCGATCGAGAGCGCCGGCCGGCACCACTCTCCAAAGCCGTCCTGATGACAGCGGCCAGATGGTTCGGAGTGGGTGATTCTTCAACGTCCTCAAACGTGATTTCTACTTTGAATCGCTGTTCAATGCGGTGCATCAATACTGCCGTGAGCAGAGAATCGCCTCCCGAGTTCAAGAAATGCGAATCTTCGGTAATATCCTCCAATTGCAGCAATTCCTTGAACAAGTTGACCATTTCCTGCTCCACCGAGGCGGATGGCGGGGCTGGTGCCGCTTTTGCGCCGGATTCGACCTCCTCAAAGGGGTTGGGCAGCCCTTTGCAATCCACCTTGCCGGTGGGTAGTACCGGAAAGGAATCCAAAACCACGTAGCGGCTCGGCAGCATGTAATCTGGCAGCTGTGATTTCAAATACTGCTCCACCGCTTCATGATGAAATTCGCCAGACCTGACCACCAGGTAGCCCACCAACCGATCTTCGCCCATTCGGTTCTTTACCACGCAGGCCGCGGAGTCGGTAACGCCGGGAGCCGCCGTCAAGACACGGTCTATTTCGGCCAACTCCACGCGGTAACCCCGGATTTTGACCTGCGAATCTTTCCTTCCCAGGTGAATCAGACAGCCATCGCGCTCCATTTTCCCCAAATCTCCCGTCAGGAACATTGGCGTGCTATGGTCGCCGATCCGGATGAACTTGCTTCGGGTGAGCGCTTTGTCACGCCAATAACCGGCCGACATATAGTCGCTCTTGACGCCAATTTCGCCAGTGCGGCCAATGGGCAACTCGCAATGCTGCTCGTCGAGAATTACCACCTCTCGGTCTTCTGAAACGGAATACCCCCCGGGCACACTCGCATTCTCAAGGGAAATGGAATGGTCAACCGGGTACAGGCAATAGTTATAGGACTCAGTGGTGCCGACTTGGTTGACCAGGTGGCTTCCGATCCGAAAATGTCGCCGAAACGCCTCCACTTCCCTTACGGTCAGCGGTTCACTGGCCATCACGACAATACGAATGTCTTTGAACAAAAAATCGTCCGGGACCGTCCGTAGAAATTGCCGGAATGCGCTTGGGATCCACTGAAAAGTGGTGATTCTCTCCCCAACCATCCAGTCGGCCAGACCCACAAATCCTCGGGTCTTGGCATCCCACGGATACAACGTGGCGCCGTTGGCAAGGCAGCAGTAAATATCCACCACGGAAGCGGAGAAACTGGCCGAATGCAGCCAGGTTACCCGGTCGCTGGGGGCAAAAAACAGCCGGTTCGTCAGGCACATCGTGGTGTGCAGCAGGTTGCGGTGGAGAAAGGTGATGCCCTTTGGCCGGCCGGTGCTGCCGGAGGTATAGAGAATATAGGCGCGATCGAGAGGGTCGCAGGGAACATTGGGGTTGGGCGCGTCTGGATGGCGTTCCACCGTTGAAATATTGATGATTGGCACGCGTGTTCCACAAAGATCCTCGGCCAGCCGCAGGTGCCGATCGTCGGTTAGCAGAACTGCCGCGTCAGAGTCCTCGATCATGGCCCGAAGCCGTTCAGCGGGAAAATTGTGATCCAACGGAACATAGGCCTTGTGGGCCTTGAGGCACGCCAGCATGGAGATCACGGTCTCCGTCGTGTTGGGCAAAAGGATTGCCGCTTGTTCCAATTGCCTGCCCCGGACTGACAAGATTTCCCCGGCCAATGAATTGGCATACCCATTTGTTTCCGAGTAGGTAAGAGCGATATCCCGAGTCTTGAGGGCGGCGTTGCTCGAATGGAGGTGTACCTGCTCCTCAAACCTCTGATGGATTCCCTGGTTGATGGACTTTTTGGGGAATTCCTGAAACCCGGCTGGTGGTGTGACGGTGAGTCTGGCCATGTTCGGAAAGAAAGGCATTCGCCCGCAGATCACGCAGAATCACGCAGATACGGAAAGCAGGTTTGAACGCAGAGAGAACAGCGTTTCTCTCTGTTTCCTCCGCTCCCTCCTGTTCGAAGAATCTTCATCTGTGTCAATCTGCCCGCGCCTCTGGCGCACTTTATCGTGCCGTTCCATTCTGCAATTCCGGATTCGGCTGCGGCTGGTCGCGCTGCGCGAAATGTCAAAGCCGCGAAGCACTGCTTCTGTGATCATTTTCAGGCATCGTGGATAAAGGGACGGCGGAAGGGACATTACCCGCGGTGGACGGCTCCCCGATGCGCGTCCCCATGAATTCCTCCGCGCCCACGTACCCGGGCTGGTCAATCTGTCGCCGGCGGAGGACTTCCCGCGCAGTCATCCAGAGAATTCGCGCATCCAGCCAGAGCGATTGGTGTTCCACATACCACACATCGAGCTTGAACTTGTCCTCCCAACTGATGGCATTGCGCCCGTTCACCTGTGCCCAAGAATTTGATACTCGCAAAAAGTCAACAAACATTATCGTCCGGCGAGCTTCACATTGTCGAGCATTTCGGTTCCTCTATCACATGGGGGGTGCAAGGGATTCACAACCGCGATGTGGTAGCCAGGCGCCGGCGCTCTGAATCATCTCAAGCGCTGAATCTGGGCAATTAAGCAAGAGGTCCAGTGTTGTCAGGCGAGGCACAAAGGCCAGCAGGGGGTACTGCTGAGCGTACTCGAAGTCGGTCCACTTCTGAACAAGCACCTGGCAGCCGATACGGTCAAAATCGTCTTGGTTCATGTAATTCAGCCCCCCGCTACCGGACAGATACTCGGTTGCCCCGAGGGACTGGCAAATCGCCGCGAGCTGCGCAGAGG
>JBEKAN010000023.1:0-21169 GCA_050015895.1 Verrucomicrobiota bacterium | reverse complement strand
CGGCAATGCACTTGCGCCTCCGACAACGGCAACATTTTCACCGGCATCAACCAAGTGATTGACGTTCGCGGCTGGAACTACCACTTCCGCGACGCGGACGCATACCATCAAGCGCATCCCGCCCAGCCGAACATCGGGACCGAGCAGGGCAGCACCGTGTCCACCCGCGGGATATACACCAACGACAAGACCCTCGGTTACATGAGCGCCTACGACGACAACGCGCAATCCTGGAGCAGCACCGCCGAGGAATGGTGGAGCTTCTTCGCCGTCCGGCCGTGGCTTTCGGGAGGATTTGTCTGGACTGGATTCGATTATCGCGGGGAGCCGACCCCTTACGGCTGGCCTTGCATCAACTCGCATTTCGGCGTGATGGACACCTGCGGATTTCCCAAGGACAATTTTTACTATTACCAGGCCTGCTGGGGCGACCGCCCCATCGTCCATCTTCTGCCGCATTGGAATTGGCCCGGGAAAGAAGGGCAGGAGATTGACGTCCGCTGTTACAGCAATTGCGAGGAGGTCGAACTTTTCCTCAACGGCCAAAGCCTGGGCCGCAAGCCCATGCCCAAGAATGCGCATCTGCAATGGATGGTCCAATACGCCCCCGGCGCGCTTGTGGCCCGGGGCTACAAGGGCGGACGACAGATCGCGGAGGACAAAGTCGAAACCACCGGCGCGCCCGCCGCCGTCAAACTCTCGCCCGACCGCGCCCTCATCCACGCCGACGGGGAAGACCTGAGCATCATCACTGTGGCCGCGCAAGACGCCCAGGGCCGCACGGTGCCGGTGGCGGACAACCTGGTTCATTTTGAGATCAGCGGTCCCGGCAAGATCATTGGCGTGGGCAACGGGGATCCCAGTTCCCACGAACCGGACGTTTACATCAGCCTTGCTGACAATCCCGCGCCCGCGCCCTGGCAGCGCCATGTTTTCAACGGTCTGGCCCAAGTGATCGTGCAAGCCGGCAAGGAGCCGGGCAAAATCCAACTCACCGCCCGCGCCGAGGGCCTGGCGGTCGCCACCCTTGAAATTTCCGCCCAGACATCGTCGGTTCGCCCCACTGTGCCTTAGAGCATCTTCATCGCCTTCGTAGCCGTCGAAAGGCCATAAATGCCGGGGGTTTCAACATTCTGACGGCCCCAGTATTTTTTAAACCGCTCTCACTGCGGCTCCGTTCTGACATTCAGCATCTTCAAGTCGCTCCAAGAATGTTCATATATTTTATACGAATTATAAAAAACAATCATGTCTCGTGACGGTATATTATTTGTAACAACTTGCAAATCAATATATTACGACTATTCAGCGACGGATTCTACGGAATCGTTGGAGGAGCAACCCTGACCAAGAATCTGATCGAGCCGGCGTTGAAAGCGGCGGATGCGTTTCTGCCGCTGGACACACGGGCGCTGATTGATGGATGTCCGGCCCGCAATTCCATTGTTCGCAACACCTTCCCGGGTATTCTGAGCGCCCCGCCGGGGGTTCGTCCGCGACCTTTTGAAATCATCCTCGAGGCACCCAAAGGCCATCCGGCCTACCTGACGGAGTGCGCCTTTGTGGCCGCGTTGCAATCGATCCTGGGCGGTTACCGCAAGTTCCTCGCCTACGCGCAAAACCTCTGACTTTTGAGCAGCGCCAATTCCAGCGCCCTCGTCCAGGATGGAAGCGCGGCGGGACCTTTTCCCGGGTCCCCGCCGCGATCGGTTCCATTTGTCGAGAGGACAACCACAACAAATGAAGTTCAAGCTGGACGTGCCGGACTTCGAGGCGATCGCCAAAATCGCGCACCAAGCCGGCCTTCCGCTGGTGGTGGACAACACGGTGGGCGTCGGCCTGGTGCGGCCGATTGATTACGGCGCGGACATTCTGGCCACGTCCGCGACAAAACACATCGGCGGCCACGGCACGAGTCTCGGCGGGGTGATCGTGGACGCCGGGAGGTTCCAGTGGAACAACGGCAAATTCCCGGAGTTCACCGAGCCGGATCCGAGCTGCTCCACTCTGGACTTCCGGGAATTCTGCCGTCAAATGGGCGTGGCGCCGGTTCGTCAGGCGCACTTTGACTCGCGCGGCAAGGTCGTGATTTTGCCCAACCTCCTCGCCGAGGAAGCTGTGACCTTGCTGGAGTCCGCCTGACCTTTGCTGCCGCACTACCCTTGCCAGAGATTTCACAGTTTTAGGGCGAGCGGACGCCGTAGAAGCGTTGCGGATCATTCGTCGTCGGTTGCGAGGTGAATTGGAACACGCTTGGAGCGGCATTCGTGGCCGCGCCGACCACCGTCCAGTTGGTGAACGGCAACGACAGATTGGTGGTGGACAGCACGGTAAAGGACGCGCCCGTAAGGTTGGTGAAGCAAAACTGGCAAACGCCGCAGCCCAGCATCTGCGCGCCGGTGAGGGTCGGCGCGGCGCCGATCACTCCCTGCGTGACGGGAATGGTCCGGCCGAGCAGGGTGATATTGGCTGTGCGAGGCGGACCGGTATTGGTGGTGAAGGAGAAGTTCACCACGCCGTTGGTGACGCCACTGATGGTGAGCCACGGCTGGTCACTGGTGGGCGCGAAAGGAGGGAGCAGATTCTCCGTGGCGGGCA
The DNA here is from genome assembly GCA_050015895.1 of Verrucomicrobiota bacterium. Classification (GTDB taxonomy): domain Bacteria; phylum Verrucomicrobiota; class Verrucomicrobiia; order Limisphaerales; family Palsa-1400; genus JBEKOF01. Next base: position 18,571 of record JBEKAN010000023.1, on the reverse strand, counting down.
ATACCACGGGCAGAGTATCGTTGCCAGCGTCCATACTCTCAAACTTAGGCGTTGGATCTACGAACGCATACGGCAGCTCTTCGATTGCGTTATTTAGGGTATTGGCTACATAGACATTGCCCGTGCGGTCTACCGCGACACCTGAAGGATACGACAATCCCGAAAAAGGCAATGTGGTTACCGTGTTGTTCGCCGCCGTCCATTTCTTGATCGCCTTGTCAGTGCTGTCGGCGATATAGACGTTGCCCGCGCCGTCCGCAGCCACGGCTTCCGGAAAAGATAATCCCGAAGGCACCAAGGTGCTCATGTTGCTGGTGGCGGCCGTCCATTTCAAAACCACACTGCCATAGGTCTCCGCGATATAAGCATTGCCTGCGGCATCCACTGCCACCCCATCGGGTTCGCCCAAATCTCTCACCAACCTGATCACGTTGCTGTCGGCCCCCGTCCACTTGTAAAGGCAGTCGTTTGCCTCGTCGGAGCTGGAGGTGCCGATATAGACATTGCCCGCCCCGTCCACTGCCACGCCGTGGGCGGTCGCGTCCGTAAAGGACGCCAGGCTGACGAGGTTGCCTCCCAAGGCGGCGTTCCACTCCATAAGTGTCGTGTCGGCGATATAAACGTCGCCTGCGCCATCCACCGCTACGCTGCAGGGACTGCTCAACCCAGAGGACACCAATGTGGTCACCGTGTTGTTGGCCGCCGTCCACGCTTTGATTGCGATGTTGCCGGTGTCGGCAAAATAGACATTACCCGCGCCGTCCACGGCCAGACCACCGGGATTCTGTAACCCCGAGGAAACCAATGTGGTCGCCGTGCCTGCTGCGACATAAGTTGAACCAGCCTGGGTGATCGTGAGGGCCTGACCGCCGACAGTCAGGGTGCCCGAGCGTGTCGTCCCTGGATTCGCATCGTAGCTGAAAACTACATTCGTGCTGCCGACGCCCGTTTGATTTCCGGGGCTAAGGTGCAGCCATGTGGCATTCGGCGTGGCCGTCCAAGGGCCGAAATTCGGGTTTACAGCCAGGACGACGCTGTCGCTCCCGGCGCCCGGCCCCTCCAAGCGGGCGGTGACGCCAAGCGAATAGCTGAAGGCCCCTTGGGTCACGGTGACCGTCTGGCCAGCAATGGTGAGGGTCCCCAAACGCTGTGCGCCTTGGTTCAGATCGTAAGTGAAAACGACATTAGTGCCCCCAGCGCCGCTTTGGTTCGCCGGGCTGAGATGCAACCAAGAGGCATTCGCAGTATTTGTCCATGTGAGGTTAGACGGGTACACACTGAGAGCGACGCTGTCGCTTCCGGCGGCCGGTCCTTCCAAGAGAGCGGTGGCGCCAAGGCCATAACTGGGACCGCCCTGTGTGACAGGAATGGTCTGGCCGAACAAGGAGATGAAGGCCGTGCGGTTAATAGAAGTGGGGCCAAAGGTCAGGTTGACCACGCCGTTGGAGATGCCGCTGATGGTCAGCCACGGCTGGCTGCTGATCGGCGCAAACAGGGCGAGCAAATTCTCGGTGGCGGGCAACACCACTATAGAGTCGCTGCCGGCGGCCAGACTTTCCAGCCTGGGGGTCGGGTCCAGGAACGCCCGCGGCAATTCCTTGATTTCGTTGTTGCCGGTGTCGGCGAAGAAGACATTGCCCACCTCGTCCACCGCCACGCCATAGGGATGAGACAACCCCGAGGAGACCAAGGTGGTCACGTTGCTGGTGGCCGCCGTCCATTCCTTGATCGTGCTGTCGCCGTAATCTGCGATATAGACATTGCCACCCCCGTCCACCGCCACGCCGTAGGGAGCAGACAACCCCGCGGACACCAAGGTGGTCACGTTGCTGCTGGCCGCCGTCCACTCCTTGATCGCGTTGTGGTTCGCGTCCGCGATATAGACATTACCCGCCCCGTCCACCGCCACACCATAGGGATAAGACAACCCCGAGGAGACCAGGGTGGTCACGTTGCTGTTGGCCGCCGTCCACTCCTTGATCGCGTTGTGGCCCGTATCCGCGATATAGACATTGCCGGCCCCGTCCACCGCCACGCCGTAAGGAGAAGCCAGCCCCGAGGACACCAATGTGGTCACATTGCTGTTGGCCGCCGTCCACTTCTCAATCGCGTTTTGGGCGGCTCCAGCGATATAGACGTTGCCCGCCCCGTCCACCGCCACGCCGTAGGGAGAAATCAGCCCCGAGGACACCAATGTGGTCACGGTGTTGTTGGAGGCCGTCCATTCCTTGAGCGCGCTGTGGCTGGTATCCGCGATATAGACATTCCCCGCCCCGTCCACCGCAACGCCTCGGGGGCTGCTCAGATTCGAGGAAACCAGCGTGGTCACTGGATCCGCCGGGAGATAAGTTGACCCGGCTTGGGTGACCGTGAGGGGCAGGCCGGCTATGGTGAGGGTGGCGGCGCGTGTCGCGCCCGGATTGGCATCGTAACTGAAGACGACATTCGTGCTGCCGGCGCCACTCTGATATTGCGCGGCAACATGCAGCCAGGCGGCATTCGCCACGGCCGTCCACGTGGCGTAACTTGGGGACGTCGACAGAACGACGCTGTCAGTTCCCGCACCCGGCCCCTCCAGGAGCGCGGCGGCGCCAAGCGAATAGGCGGGGGCGCCCTGTCTGACGGAGATGGTTTGGCCAAGCAGGGTGATGTGGCCAACGCGGTTGGATGTGGTGGCGGCAAAGGCGAAGGCGACCACGCCGTTTGTGATGCCGCTGATGGTCAGCCATGGCTGATCGCTGGTGGGAGCGAACGGGGGGAGCAGATTTTCCGTGGAAGGCAGCACCACTGGAAGGACATCGGCGCCGGCGGCATTACTGCTTTCCCACCTGGGGGTCGGATCCACGAAGGCGTGGGGCAGTTCCTTGATTGCATTGTTGACGGTGTCGGCGATATAAACATTGTCCGAGCCGTCCACCGCGACGGCCTCGGGTTGGGACAGCCCCGAGGACACCAAAGTGGTCAAGTTGCTGTTGGCCGCCGTCCACTTCCAGATCGCGTTCCGGCCCCTGTCGGCGATGAACAGATTGCCCGAGCCGTCCACCGCCACGCCGTAATACAATCCGATTGCCACCAAAGTGGTTACATTGCTGGTGGCCGCCGTCCATTCCCTGATGACCTCAGCGAAGCTGTCGGCGATGTAAACATTGCCCGCGGCGTCCAACGCCACCCCATGGGGATCGTCCAATCCCAATGCCACCAACGTGGTCACGTTGCTGTTGGCCGCCGACCACTCCAGGATGGAGTTGCCGCCGGAGTTGGCAATATACACATTGCCCGCGCCGTCCAACGCAATGCCACGGGGCAGGGTCAGTCCCGTGGCCAGCAATGTGGTGACGTTGCTGTTGCCCGGCGTCCATTCCTCGATGGAGTTGCTGCCGTAGTTGGAGAAGTACACATTGCCCGCGCCATCCACCGCCACCCCAAGGGGGTCGCTCAAGCCGGAGGACACCAAGGTGGTCACGGAGTTGTTCGCCAAGGTCCATTCCTGGATTGAGTTGTTGACAGTGTTGGCGATATAGACGTTGCCCGCGCCGTCCAGCGCCACCGCCTGGGGACTGCTCAGATTCGAGGATACCAGAGTGGTCACTGCTCCGGCCGGGACATAAGTTGAACCTGCCTGGTTGACGGTGAGCGTCTGGCCACCGATAGTCAGGGTGCCGGCGCGCGTCGCGCCCGGATTGGCATCGTAACTGAAGACGACATTCGCGCTGCCCGCACCAATTTGAATCGCCGCATTGAGATGCAGCCATGTGGCGTTCGCCGTGTTCGTCCAGGCGGCGGAATTCGGGGACACCGCCAGAACGACGCTGGAGCTTCCCGCTGCCGGCCCCTCCAGAAGAGCGGTTGCGCCCAGGGTATAAAGGGCGGCTTGGACACCTCCCTGGACGATGGTGAGCGTTTGGCCGGCGATGCTGAGGGTACCCAGGCGGGCCACACCTGGATTGTCATCGAAACTGAAGGCGACATTCGTACTACCCACGCCAGTTTGATCCGCAGGACTGAGGTGCAACCAAGAGGCATTGGCCGTGTTCGTCCAAGTGGCGATTTGCGGGATCACGGTCAGAACAACGCTATCGCTTCCGACGATCGGCCCTTCCAGAAGCACCGTTGCGCCGAGGGAATAGCTGGCAGCGGCTTGCGTGACGGTCAGCGTCTGGCCTGCGACGGTGAGGGTGCCCGAACGGGTCGCGCCCACATTGGCATCGAAACTGAAAGCCACATTCGTGCTGCCCGCGCCACTTTGATTCGCCGGGCTGAGATGCAACCAAGAGACATTGGCCGTGTTCGTCCAAGTGGCGATTTGCGGGATCACAGTCAGAACGACGATGTCGGTTCCCGTGTTGGCCCCTTCCAGAAGGGTGTTTGTACCCAGGGAATAGCTGGCGCCGGCCTGCGTGACGGTCACGGTCTGCCCGGCGACGGTGAGGGTGCCCGAGCGCGTTGCGCCCACATTCGCATCGAAACTGAAAGCCACATTCGTGCCGCCGGCGCCAGCTTGATTCGCGGGGCTGAGATGCAACCAGGAGGCATTCGCCGTGTTCGTCCAGGGGGCGATTGAGGGGATCACCGTGAGAACGACGCCGTCGCTTCCCGCATTAGCCCCTTCCGCGAGCGCATTTGTGTTCAAGGCATAAGTCGGTGCGTTCTGCGTGATGAGAATGGGTTGTCCGAGCAACATGATGTGGGCCGTCCGGCTGGGGCCAATATTGACGGCGACGGAAAAACTCACCACGCCGTTGGTCACACCGCCGATGGTGAGCCAGCCCTGGTCACTGGTGGGCATGAACGGGCCGAACAAATTAACTGAGGCGGGCAACACCGCTGGCAGAGCATCGTTGCCGCCAACCGCGCTTTCCGACCTCGCGGAGGGGTTCACAAAGGTGTGCGGCAGTTCTTTGATGGCGTTGTCGCCAGTGTCGGCAATATAGACATTGCCCATTCCGTCCACCGCCACGCCGGAGGGGCCATTGAGTCCCGAGGATACTGAAGTGGTCACATTGCTGTTGGCCGCCGTCCATTCCTTGACCGCGTTGTTGCCGGTGTCGGCGAAACAGACATTGCCGGACCCATCCACCGCCACGCCGGAGGGCGCGCTCAGCCCCGAGGACACTAATGCAACCACGGTGCCATTGGCCGTCGCCCATTCCTTGATGGCGCTGTTGAAAGTGTCGGCGATGTAAACACTCCCTGCGACATCCACTGCGACCCCCTCAGGAAAGTCCAATCCCGAGGACCCCAATGTCGTCAAATTGCCGTTGGCCGCGGTCCACTCCTTGATCACGGTGTGGCCGGTGTCAGCAACATAGACATTGGTCGCACTGTCCACCGCCACGCCGTAGGGGAAATCCAGCCCCGAGGAGACCAATGTGGTCAGATTGCTGTTGGCCGCCGTCCACTCCTTGATCATGCTGTGGTCGGTGTCGGCGATATAGACGTTGCCCGCGCCGTCCACCGCCACGCCGGAGGGTTGGTTCAACCCCGATGACACCAGTGTGGTCACCGGTCCGGCCGCCACGTAATTTGAATTGGCCTGCGTGACCGTCAGCAGGCATCCGGCGATAGTGAGGGTGCCGGAGCGTGTTCCTCCCGAATTCGTGTCGAAGCTGAAAACCACATTCGTGCTCCCTGTGCCGCTTTGATTCGCGGCACTGAGATGCAACCAATAATTATTCGCGCTGCATGTCCAGCGAGCGATATTCGGATATGCCGCAAGAACGACGCTGTTGGTTCCAGCCGTTGGCCCCACCAAGAGGGCGGTTGTGCCGAGTGAAAAGGAGGCGGCAGCCTGCGTGACGGAAATGGTCTGGCCAAGTAAAGAGATTTCGGCCGTGCGGCTGCCGCCAGGATTGGCGGCGAAGGAAAAACTCACCACCCCATTGGTGACACCGCTGATCGTCAGCCACGGCTGGTTGCTGGTGGGGGCGATGGAGCCCTGCAGATAGGCGGTGGAGGGCACCACCGGTGGCAAAACATCGGAGCCTGCACCCGCACTTTCCGATCTGGCGGTCGTATCCACGAAGGAATGCTCCAACTCAAATATTGTATTTCTGCCACTGTCAGCGATGTAAACGTCCCCTGCAGCGTCCACCGCCACGCCATATGGAGCAGACGGAGCCCAATCGGCTAACTGCGTTACGGAGTTGTTGGCCACTGTCCAGTTATCAATGAAGCCTGTCGCAATCCCCCCCCAATACCATCTGGATGCGAAATAGACTTTGCCCTCCCCGTCCACCGCCACCCCAGTGAGGTTCATGAAATCCTCTGACGGACCATACTCCGGTGAGACCAAGTTGGTAACGCTGTTGTTGGCGACCAACAACTCCGAGACCGTCCCGTCGAATTCGTAATTGTCGTTGTCTTGTGTGATGTAAACATTGCCGGCGCCGTCCACCGCCACCCCGTACGGGCCGGTCAATCCAGAAAACGGCAGAGTCGTCACGTTGCTGGTGGCCGCCGTCCACTTCTTGATCGCGTTGTTCCCGGTGTCCGCGATGTAAACGTTGCCGACACCATCCACCGCCACCCCATAGGGTTCAGACAGTCCCGATGACACCAATGTGGTCAAGTTACTGGTGGCGGCTGTCCACTCCTCGATGGCACCGCCATAATTTGCAATGTAAACATTGTCTGAGGCATCCAAGGCCACTCCTGTGGGGTCAGACAACCCCGAGGCAATCAGCGATGTCACCGTATTGCTGGCCAAGACCCACTCTTTGACAACGTTGTTGCCGGTGTCGGCGATATAGACATTGCCCGCCCCGTCCACCGCCACGCCACTGGGGGCGTTCAGCCCTGATGTCACCAAACCGAGTAACCCGGCTGCGACATAAGTTGAACCAGCCTGGGTAATCGTGATGGTTTGTCCGGCGACGGTGAGGGTGGCGGCGCGGGTTGCGCCCGGATTGGCGTCGTAACTGAAAACGACATTCGTGCTGCCTGTGCCGCTTTGATTTGCCAGGCTCAGATGCAACCAGGCGGCGGTCGCTGTGTTCGTCCAGCCGGCGCTCTGGGGCGTGACGGCCAGAACGACGCTATCAATTCCCGGCGCCGGCCCCTCCAAAAGCGCAGTCGTGCCCAGCGCATAATTGGTGGTTTGGGCCTGCGCGGCGCTGACGACAAGCCAGACCAGGGCGATCCACCCGCTGCCGCGAAGGCCGCGACAGCACTGAGAACACATCGGCAAAGGGTCTGAGATGGAGGGGAGGATTTTGGGCATGTTCTATGACTCCAAAGCATGTAAAAACCACCAAAGCACCTGACCAGCGGCTTTCATTAGCCAGCTTAATACCGCGGTGCGCGTATTTGCAAGGAAGATTTCGCACTTCATTGCGGTCAAACTCGAAGAGGCGCTACCCTTGCCCGAGTTTTTTGGATTTTTCGGTGGCGGCGCGGACGGCGCTCATCAGGACGGCGCGGATTTTTCCCTTTTCCAGCTCGTGAAGGCCCTCAATGGTCGTGCCGCCGGGACTGGTCACCATGTCCTTGAGCGCGCCGGGATGCAGGCCGGTCTCCAACACCAGCCGCGCGCCGCCCAGGAGTGTTTGCGCGGCCAGTTTGGTGGCCACGTCGCGCGGCAAACCCGCCGCCACCCCGCCGTCGCCCAGCGCCTCGATGATTACGCACACGTAAGCCGGTCCGCTGCCGCTCAAGCCCGTGACGGCATCCAGCAAGGACTCCCGCAACTCGACGACAATTCCCACGGAGCCAAACAGACGCTCCGTCAGCGCGCCGTCCGCCGGCGTGGCCAGTTTGCCGCGCGAGAAGGCCGAGGCGGAGGCGCCGACCAGGGCGGCGGTGTTGGGCATCACGCGGATGACCCGCGCGCCATCCCCCAAGCCGCGCTCCAACTGCGCGATCGTGACCCCGGCGGCGATGGAAACGACCAAGTGACGCGAGGTGACGCGCCCGCGAAGTTCCGCCAGCAAATCGTTCACGCACCCCGGCTTGACGGCGACGATCAGCAGGTTGGCGAACTCGGCGACCTCGACATTGGACTGGGTCGCCTTGGCGCCGGTCGCCTTGGCGAAGGCGGTCCGCGCCGCGGCCGCCGGGTCGCCGGCCAGGATTTGCGCGGGCTTCACCAATCCGGCCGACACAAAGCCCCGGGCCAGCGCGGCGGCCATTTTGCCCGCGCCCAGAAAACCGATGTTCAATGTCGCCGCCATGCGCCGCCTTCCAACAGGTCCGCCTCGCGGGCGGAAGTGAAATTACGTATTATTGACATGCCGGGTCAGGGTCCTTTCAGGAAAAAGGCGCGCTGCTTTTCGGTGACGGGCGCGCCGAGTTTATCGAGGACCTGCAGCATGTCCTCCCAGACTTTCCGCTTCTCGGTCATCGCCTGGTTGCGCAGCAAATAGGACGGATGGAACGTCGGCATGAGCGGAATGTCGCGGAAGAGGAGAAAGCGGCCGCGCAGTCTGCCGATCGGCTCGCTTTTGCCGGTCAATCCCTCGAGGGCCGTCGCGCCCAGGGCCACGAGGACGGCGGGCTGGATCAAGTCAATTTGTTCCAGCAGATACGGGAGGCAGGTCTTCATCTCCTCCGGGGCCGGCTTGCGGTTTCCGGCGGTCTGCCCCGGCGTGTCGGGCCGGCATTTCAAGATGTTGGCGATATAAACGGACTCGCGGCTGAAGCCCATGGCTTTTATGATGCGTGTCAACAATTGCCCCGCCGCTCCCACGAACGGCTCCCCCTGGCGGTCCTCGTCCGCCCCCGGCGCCTCCCCCACGAACATCAGGCGCGCGTGGATGTCGCCGACCCCGAACACGACATTGCGCCGGGAGTTCGCCAGATGCGGACATTTCAGGCACACCAGCGCCCGGCCCCGCAACTCCGCCATCGCGGCCTCCCTCGTTTTGCGCGCCGAATCCGCCGGTGCCGCCAGGTCCACAGGCTCGGGCACGGGTTGTTGGAGGTCGAAAAGCGTTTCGGCTCTCACGTCCAGGAAGCGGACGCCGTTTGATTTGAGGGCCAGCAGATGCTCTTCGGCCGCCTCCAGAGCGGTTTGGTAATGACTCATGAAACCGATTTTACCCAAATGCCGCGGCGCGGCACGGCAAAGTTGTTACTTCTTGTTCACGGCCAATTCACTGGAATCCAGCCCGCGCTCTGGAAACAGGACGCCGAGAGTATTTTGGCACTGCCACCACTGGAGGGAACGAACCCCTCACCCTGACCCTCTCCCCGCTTCGCGGGGCGAGGGAATGGACAAATCGCATGATGGTCGTGTCAAGATACGCCACAGGAGGCCGGCCTCAACTCAAGCGCATGGGCATGACGACATACAGGAACGGCCCGTTGATCTTCAGGACGCCGGGGCTTAATTCGTCAATCAACTCCAAATAAACCTCCTCCTCGGTCAACACGCTGAGGGGGTCAATCAAATACGCCGGGTTGAAGGCGATTTGGAGGTCCTTGCCCTTGTAATTGATCGCCAGAGTTTCGCGCGCCTCCCCGACATCGGGTGAATTGGCGGTGATGGCCAGATTGTTGCGTCCGATGCTCAACTTGACCGAATTGGCCTTGTCGCTGGTCATGATTTGCGCCCGGCGCAACGCTCCCAGAAACTCCTCCCTGGGCAGGGCCACCCGCTCCTTGGTCTCGCTCGGGATCACCTGCTTGTAATTGGGATAATTGCCCTCCACCAGTTTTGAAATGATGACGGCCGCGTTGCCCTTTTCATCCTTCAAGTTCAAAGAGACCTGGTTTTCGCTGAATTTCATTTCCACGTCGTCTTTCTCTCCAAGAAGCCGTGTCATCTCATTGACCGCCTTGGTGGGCACAATGAATTCTCCCTGGCTGGTTTCGGGAATGTCCACCTCCTCGTCCACCAACGCCAGTCTTCGTCCGTCCGTGGCCACCATGGTCATTTTATGCTCCTTGAGCAGGATGTAAATTCCATTGAGGACGTAGCGCGACTCGTCGTTGGAGATGGCGAACGAGGTTTTCCGCAGCATGCTTTTCATCTTCTCCTGGGGCAGGACAATTTTTTTGTCCTCCTTGAACTTCTGGATCGGGGGAAACTCATCCGCGCTCAAGCCGTGAATTTTGTAAAACGAGGCCCCGGCCCTGACGCTACAGGCATTTTTGTCGTCCACTTCCAACTCGATCTCCGGGCTTGCCAGCTCCCTGACAATCCCGAAAAACCGCTTCACCGGGATGGTGGTCGCGCCTTTCTTCTTCACGGACGCCACCACGCCGCAACTGATGGTGACATCCAAATCCGTGGCGGTGAACTCCAACTTGTTTTCCTCCGCGCGCATCAGGACATTGGAGAGAATGGGCAGCGTGGTGCGCGTGCTCACGACGTTTTGGACGGTTTGCAGCCCGTGGAGAAGCTGATCTTTGGCGATGCTCAAGTTCATACGAGGTTTAATATGATATTCTTAAATACAGTTAAAGACTATTATTAAGGGGTGTGAATAATGGAAACAACCGCCGATGTCAAGGCAAGGACAAGCACTTGTGAAGAAAAATGGGTGTTCACAAACAGCGGGAGCGGACCGGCAAAAGGGGAAGTGGAGGACTTTTTCGCGAATCTCATAAATCATTCACAGGCAACGCGCCTGCTTAATCACATCTTTCAAGGCGCCCTCCACCACCCCGACCTCTTCGACGGTCGAAGCCCGGCCGAGTGAAAACCGAATCAGGGAGTTGGCAAGGCGGTCTTCCACCCCCAGCGCCAGCAGCACGTGCGAGGGGGTGAGGGAACCGGCGGAGCAGGCGGCGCCGCCGGAGGCGCAAATGCCAAGGAGGTCCAGACCCGCGAGCAAACTGATGCTGTCGCAGCCGGAAACAGTGAAAGCCACCGTGTTGGCGAGGCGCCGGGAGGAGGACCCGCGACATTGAACGCCCTCCAACAAGCTCAAAAAATCAAGAAGCCGGGTGGTGAGAGGGCGCAAAAAAGCGGCGGGAAAAACCGGAGGATTGACGAAGCGCGCCAGCGCCTCGGTGAGACCCATGATCGCGGCCAGATTTTCAGTCCCGGCCCGCCGCTCGTTTTCATGGCCGCCACCGAACAGAACGGGGTCGGGATGCAGCGGGGAGCGCACAAACAAGGCACCCGCTCCTTTGGGACCGTGGAATTTGTGGGAGCACAGGGAAACCAGATCGGCGTTGAATTGATGAATTGTCTCGAAGGGTTCCTTGCCAAACCATTGCACCGCGTCGGTGTGAAAAACGACGCCACGAGACCGGCAAACCGCCCCAAGCTCCGCAACCGGCTGCACCGAGCCAATCTCATTGTTGGCGGCCATGATGGAAACGAGGATTGTTTCCGGGCGAATCGCGGCGGCCAAATCCTCCGGGGAGACCAACCCTTCAGCGTTGACGGGCAGATAAGAAACCGCGAATCCCTCCTTTTTTTCCAAGTACTCAAAGCAATTCAAGACGGCATGATGCTCGACGCGGGAGGTGATCAAATGCCGCCCTTTGTCCCGCAGCAGACGCGCCGCGCCAAAGACGGCCAGATTGTTGCTCTCCGTGCCGCCGCTGGTAAAAACGACTTCGCTGGGTTTGCTTTTCCAAATCCGCGCCACCCGGTCGCGGGCGTCGTCGAGAAGGGACCGGGCGCGTCTGCCGACGTGATGGACGCTGGAAGGGTTTCCATAGACCTCCCCCAAAAACGGCAGCATCGCCTCGCGCACCCGGGGGTCCAAGGGCGTCGTGGCATTGTAATCGAAGTAAATGGTCTTGGGCGGATTCACTGGGATGGATCGGAGTGAGCGCAGGCGAGGTCCTGGTCGGGATTGATGGACCACCGCCTCCCGACGGCCTCCAAGTCGGGCGTCAGGCCCCAGCGATCCGCCTCCGACGGGCCGGTGTGGCCGCGGTTCGCGCCTTTTAGCGCCATGCAACCCTGGTTGTCGCCCACGCGTCCTATGAATTCAAGTTCCTCCTGCGAGAACTTCACTTCGGGCAGGATCGCCAATTCGTCGGCTTTGCTCTCGATGGACCGGGCGCCAGGCCCGGATTCCTGGATCAAAGTGGGCGCGACGCTTCTTACGGCGGGTTGGGCGAGGTTCCAGAGGCAGGCCAGTTGGAGCATGGTGAGTTGGTGCATTTCGGCGATGGGCCGCATCTGGTCCATCTTTTCCCGTCCCGCCTCCACCCAGCCGGCGGGCCGGAAAGAGCGGTGATCGTGGGCGGAGAATTTGTGGCCCGACCGGACATCATCGTGGAACAAGCCGCCGTAATCCACCACCCGCGTGAGCAAATTGACCTCGTGCTTGAGGGCCGCCGGAAGAACCAACCGTCCCGGCCAGGGTTCCAAAGGGTTGAGGATGATCATGGCCCAATCCAACAGAGGCCCGAAGCGCTCGAAAGAGAGGATCAGGTCCAGGGTGAAGCCGTTGGCCGGCCCCGGCGCGATGCCGAGGCGGTCGGTAAGCTTTTCCTCCTTGATTTTGTCCAGGGCGGACCAGACGCGGTCGCTGCCGTAGCCTGTGGAGTCGGGATTGTGCAGCAGGAGCAGATCGAATTTCTGGGCGCGGCAGCGTTCGAGGGATTTTTCCACGGCCATGCGCAGATAGCCCAGATAATCGCCGGGGGGACGCAGCGCCGGGTCGGTGAAGCGGGGAAAGCCCCTGGCGCCCTGCCGCCGGCCCTTGTAAAAGTCGTGCCCCACCGCGCCGACCAGGCAATAGCTGGCGCGGGGCAGGCCCAGGAGGGCGCGTCCGAGCATCTCATCGGCCGCGCCAGCGCCATAGACATCGGCGGTGAGGAAGGTGCGGACGCCGCGCGCATAAGCGTGGCGGACGAGGAGGAGCCAGCGTTCCTCGTGCAGCGGCTCGCCGAAGCTCATGAAGCGGCCGCCGTTCCAGGCGCCAAAAGCGGTGCGTCCAACGTCCATAGAAATTTTGGGGGTGGGGGTATCTTTTTTGGCTTTATTAACCTTCATTAACCTTCATTGACCTTCATTGACCTTGATCAGTGGGGAGGCCCCGGCTCGGGCGCAAGTGTGCGATTTAGGGGGATTTAGGGCGAATGAGGGGGATTGGCTGGAATTGATCAGGGTCGGCTTTAACGATAAAGATGCGGGAACGCTTCCGCCCAGCACCAAACCGCGACGTGACAGGTGGGGGAATCGCGCCTCGCGCCCTCTGAGACGTTCTTGCGGACAACACGCCGCGCCGCCATCGGACTTGTCTAGCCTCTCATTGCTCACAGATAACGCTTAGCATGTAAGCATCCGGTCGTCAAGGGGGAATTTGGAAAAAACAAAGAGAACCGCGAAATGGCAGACGCCGATGGTAGCGCAGGCTTCCAAAACCTGCTGTGCCGCCGATTTCCGAATCGGCGTCCCGCAGGCGGGTTGGGAAACCCGCGATACGGCAGACTGGGAAGTCTGCGCCACAAGAACCGGGATGCGCCTGGGCGATTTTTGGGGCGGGGATTTGGCTTGTGTTCGTGGCGGGTTGCTCCGAGCATTGGCTTCGCCATGAGGAGTTTCAAAACATCACATTTTTATCCATGCGGGGCGGGGCGTTTTCTGGCGGGGCTGTTGCTGTGCGCCGTTGTGCCGGCGGCGACGGCGGCGGCGGGCGCGCCCAGCGCCGGGACGAATGAGGACTTTTCGGCGGTGGGCAACGCGGTGGTCCGGTTGCTGCAAAGCCGGGACACGGCCCGGTTTGCCGCGGAGATGTCGCCCGCCGTCGAAGACTGGCAGTCCATCGCCTCCACCAATGCCGCCCGCCAGGACCCCGACCCGCTGGCCGGCTTCCGCCAACGCGCCGAGCGCGACCGCCAGAAGATGGAGCTGGGGGCCAAACAACTCCTGGCCCAGGCGGACTCACTGCACCTGGACTTTTCCAAGGGCAGCCTCCGCGCGCAACTCAGCCCGCCGAAGTATTTGGGGCAGACCCGCTATCCCGGCGTGATGGCCGAAAACCAAACGCTGCCATCGGCGGAAAGAGTGGAGATCACCCTCACCTTTGATTTGGGCACAAACAATCCGGCCAACGGCGATTTTAAGATTGCGATGCACAGCTTGGAAAAATTTCCCGGCGGCTGGCGTTGCCTGGAGGGCGTCCGATGGGTCTCCTTCCCCACAAACCTCGCCGACGCCAAAACCGTCCGCGAGATGGCGCTGATGAACAAGGTGGCGTCCCACGAGGTGGTCACCGGGGAGGACGATCCCGCGCTGCTCAAGCTCGGGGGGGCGCTGGTTCATTTCATCCGCGAACGGGATGCGGGCATTTTCAAAAGCGAGGCTTTTCCCACCGCGGACCAGGCGTGGGCTTTGATTCAAGCGAGCGGGCGGCCCGGGCCGTCCCGCCAGGAATTAGACGATGAATTAAATGTCCAAGCGCAGGAACAAGTGGCCGCCGCCCGCTCCGCCGCGCAGGAGATGGAAGAGGCGGGCATTGACTTGAGGAACGCGGACATCCAGATCCAGGAGGCGGCGGTTGAGCAGGTGCAACCGCAAGGCGCTCCCGGTTCGCTGGTTGGGCTGTTGGGGCACCAGTTCAAATTGACCCTCACGGTGAGAACGGAAAGCAAATCCAAAAGCGGAAGCCCTTTGACAGGAGAGTATGTTCTTGCGGCCAATCAGATCATGCGGTTCGCGGATGACTGGAAAGTGATGGAGGATGTGCATTGGCAGCAATTGCCGGCGGGCGTGCTGGACGAGAAGGCCGCCGCCAAGATGGAATTTGAGAACTATGTCGCGGCAAACGGCACGCTGCCGCCCCAATCAGCGGCGCCGGAAATCGAGTTCACCACGCTGGAGGGCGGGAAGCAAATGAAGCTCTCCGACCTGCGCGGCAAGGTGGTGGTGCTGGACTTTTGGGCGACTTGGTGCGGTCCCTGCCAGGAACCGATGGCCCAATTGCAGACGCTGCGGCAAAGCCACGCCGACTGGCAGGAGAAGGTGGCCCTGGTGCCTTTGAGCATTGACGACACGCTGAAAATCGCGCGCGACCACGTGGACAAGCGGGGCTGGACAAACACGTTCAACGTCTGGGCCGGGGAGGGCGGGTGGCAATCCAAAGCCGCGGCCGCGTTCCGGGTGAACGGAGTGCCGACGACTTATATTATTGACGGCCAGGGGAAGATCATCCAAGCCGGACATCCGGCGGGGATGGACATCGGCGGGGCGGTGGACGGCCTGCTGTGGACGGGGCGGAAAACGGACTTGCCGGCGCGCTGAGCATTACGCTCCCCCCGAATTATTCGCGACGCGCCTGGCAACTCACCCATCGGGTGGCCCAGTTTTGCATGGGAGATTCCGTCGGCGGGACGCCGACGGAGGCGACCGAGACGGTCGCGCTCCCCTGAAAGAGCGTGTGTTCGGCGTGGGCGCCGAACACGGCTTGCGGGGCGCGAGATGGAACAACAACGGGCTGGCCAGATGGAACTACAGCGGGTTGGCCCGCATGCTTGCGGGCTGCATGTGTGCGGGCTGTGCGCTCTCGGATTGATCCCCAACGATCGGGGGCTCGAGATTTCGGTAATTTCCGATTTGCGTCCGGCGGCTGCAACGGCGTAAATAGTCGGCATGACACCGGCCCAAGCGCAGGCGCAGGCGCGGCACGCGGAACTGGCCGCCGAGATTCGGCGGCACGACCATCTCTACTACGTCCAGGCGAGGCCGGTCATCAGCGACCGGGAATACGACGGGCTTTACCGGGAATTGAGCGACCTGGAGGCGGAGTTTCCCAATCTGCGCGCGCCCGATTCTCCCACGCAACGCGTCGGCGGCGAGCCGGTCAAGGCCTTCCAATCCGTCCGGCACCAGTCGCCGATGCTCAGCCTGGACAACACGTATTCGCAGGACGAGGTGCGCGATTTCCTGGCGCGCGTCCAGCGTCTGCTGCCGGAGGAGAAACTCGCGTGGACGGTCGAGCCGAAAATTGACGGGCTGGCGGTGAACCTGCGCTACGTGGAGGGCCGGTTTGCCACCGGCTCGACGCGCGGCGACGGCACGACCGGCGACGACATCACGGCCAACCTGAAAACCATCCGCTCCATCCCGCTGAGAATTTTTGCGAAGGAGGGCGGCGGCTTTGCGGCTCCGAACGTGCTGGAGGTCCGCGGAGAAGTCTATCTGCCGCGCGCCGGGTTCAAGAAACTCAACGAGCAGCGCGTCGCCGCCGGGGAGGAGACGTTTGTGAACCCGCGCAACGCGGCCGCCGGCTCGCTCAAGCAACTGGACCCGCGCATTGTCGCGCAACGACCGCTGGACGCGATTTTCTACGGCACGGGGCAGGTGGAGGGGGGACGGGTCCCGGTCACGCACCGGGAGTGGCTGCATTGGCTGGGGCGGCTTGGGTTCAAGACGCCGGAAAAAATCTGGCTTTGCCATGACGAAGGCGAACTTCTCGCCGCCATCGCCGAACTGGACAAGCTGCGCCGGGATTTCCAATACGAGACCGACGGGGCGGTGATCAAATTGAACGACGTGGCGCTGCGCGAGCGCGCCGGATACACGGCCAAAGCGCCGCGCTGGGCCATCGCCTACAAATACGCCGCCGAACAGGCCCGCACCAAACTCAACGCCATCACCGTCCAGGTCGGGCGCACGGGCGTCCTGACTCCCGTGGCGGAACTGGAGCCGGTTTTTCTGGCGGGGAGCACGGTGAGCCGCGCGACGCTGCACAACGAGGACGAGATCAAACGCAAAGACATCCGCGTCGGCGACACGGTGGTGGTGGAGAAGGCGGGGGAAGTCATTCCAGCGGTGGTCGGCGTGGTGGAGAGCCTGCGGCCCGCGGGCGCCGCGCCGTTTGATTTTCTCCAGCACATTGGGGGTAAATGCCCCGTGTGCGGCGGTGCGGTGCGGCGCGATCCGCAATATGTGGCGTGGCGCTGCGAGAATCTGCAATGCTCGGCGCAGGCGACGCGGCGGGTGGAGTTTTTCACGGCGCGCGGGGCGCTGGACATCGAGAGCATCGGGGGGATCGTGGCGGACAAACTGGTGGAGCGCGGGCTGGTGCGGGAGCCGCTGGATTTGTTTGAGTTGAAAATGGAACCGCTGGCGGCGCTGAACCTGGGCACGGACGACGCGCCGCGGGTGTTCGGCCCCAAAAACGCGGCCAAAGCCATCCAGGCAATCGAACGCGCCCGCACCGCGCCGCTTTCGCGCTGGCTCTTCGGGCTGGCGATCCCGGAAGTCGGCAAGACCACCGCGAACCAACTCGCCGCTTTTCACGACACCATTGAGGAGGTCGCGGAGTCGCAAATTCTCCGGGATGTGATTTTTTACCACGAGAAATCCGAGGAGGCGCGGCAGATTCGGCGCCAGGAGCCGGAGCGGCACGAGCGGCTCAAATTGGAAGTCGAAGCGGCGGCGGCGAGGCTGATCGCGGCGGGTTTCGCGGAGCCGGGGCGGAACAAGAACGAGAAGGAACCGGGCATCGTCACGGAGATCGGCCCGGTGGCGGCGCGGAGCGCGCTGGATTTTTTTGCGTCCGAGAAGGGGCGGGCGGTTTTGTCGAGGATGGCGGTGCTGGGCATCCGTCCGCGCGGCGAAAAGGCTGCGGCGAAAAAGGAGGGACGGCCCTTCGCGTGCAAGACATTTGTATTGACAGGAACACTGCCCTCGATGACGCGCGAGGAGGCGACGGCGCGCATCGAGGCGCTTGGGGGGAAGGTAGCCTCCAGCGTGAGCAAGAACACGAGCTACGTGCTGGCGGGCGAGGAAGCCGGCTCCAAACTGGCGAAGGCGCGGGAGCTGGGGATCAAGGTGATTGACGAGGCGGAGTTCGTGAAAATGTGTTTGGAGCCTGTTTTCCGGCCATCCCCGAACCAGCCGGCAACACGACAATTTAGCAAGTGATCACTGAGACTTTTCCGACCTTGAAGAAGATACCGACAACCAAGAATTCGCTGGCCCTCCGGACCGACTATTCAGACGAGTCTGCTTGGGACGCGATTTGTTCCGCGATTCGAAGCCCCGTTGGAGACTTCAGAGCTCGTGTGGATTTCGTCAGCGATCCGGAATACGAAGGTCTCACATCAGAGCGACTGCCGTCGGTCCTTTCTGAGGATTCACACCGCTCTTTCGCTTTCATCATCGACCACATGGCTCTCTCACATCCTGAACATCCGATTTTGGTCGTCGACTTGTATGATAAGCCTGGGCGCACATTCCGTGTCATTCCCTCCGAGGCGTGGGGTGTTGAGAACAATCTTTCGATTGCCAACATGGGATTTGATGAATTCGCAGATGCTCTAGATCAAGACGGCGTTTTCCGAGGTTTTCCAGGATAGAGATAATGCCGAACAAGCTCACCACAGCCAGCTTCCGAAGACATCCTCTATCAAACGGAGGACAATCAGACCCGCCTGGAGGTGCGATTCGAAGGCGAGACTGCCTGGCTGACCAAGGGTAGCTCCTTGGCCCGCCTTTGCTTCGCTGCGGCGCGGCAAGTCGCAACCCTGGGCTGAGAGATTTCATCCCGTTGGGATGAGAAGGCCTGCGATTTCGACTACTAGGCGTCGTCGGTTGTTTCCGGGGCAAAGCGGAACTGGCCAGGCTGTCTCAAAAGGATTTGTGGATTTTCATGGAGCCAAAGTGGGAAGCCAGCGGCCACTTCGTTCGATGGCTTGTTTAACCACAGCCCGCACT
>JBEKAN010000022.1:0-21291 GCA_050015895.1 Verrucomicrobiota bacterium | reverse complement strand
GTTGGTGCTGGTCGCCGCCCGGGGCGGGCCGCCCGCGGGCGTGGTTTGGGAAACAGGCTTCGGGGCCGCGGGCTGCGCGTGGACGGACGCGGCCAGCGCCCCGGCGACAAAGCAGGACGCCAGGGCCTGGAGCAAGGGCCTATTTTTTCGGCTTTTCATCGGCGGCGTTTCCTTTAGGAAAGCGAAATAATATACTGTTAAAGACGGTTCCTTCCACATTTATTTCCTGGATGATCCCGTCGAACGGATTGGTTGCCTTGAGCCAATCGGCCTGCGCCTCAAACTGGGAGGTGTTCCCCACGGTCTCGCCGGTGGCGGAATTGGCGACGGCCGCGAAATGCAGAACCTCCTGCCCGCCCGCCAGCTTGGCGGTCACGTCAAAGGACGGCGGCTTGATGCGCACGAAGTTTTCCAGTTCGTCATCCATCACATAAGCGTCCATTTTGCCGGCGGCCGGGTCCAGAACAAATTCGATTTGATAATCGTCGCCGACGGGCGCCGCGGTGCCTCCATGAGGCGGGGCGGCGACAAAGGCATGGGCCTGCGAATCGCTGGCGCGAGGGGAGGAATGGCCGCCGCAACCGCCGAAGAGGAAGAGGGCGGCGGCGAAAGCAGGCAGGAGCGCCTGCCGCAACATGCTGTCCGAGGGATGGCGGTGGGAGTTCATGGACAGCGCAGGTCAGGAGATGGGGGTGAGGTGTTCGGCCACGTCCGTCCTATAGGCCTTCATGGCCGGAACCACCCCGGCGAAGGCGGCGAGGGAAATCAACGCCGCCGGCGCCCAAAGCATGACGGGGTTGAATTGGAAGGGGTCCAAAACGATCCCGGTTTGGGCGCGAATGACGGTGGCGGCGCCGAGCATGATCCCCAAGTACACCAGAAACGCCACGAACATGCCCAGGGCGGAAATGGCGGCGGCTTCCAGGATGATGGCGCTGAAGATGATCCGCCGCCGGGCGCCCAGCGCGCGGAGGATGGCGATTTCCCGGCGGCGCTCGTTCATGGAGTTGTAAATGCTGGCCAGGATGGAGGCGGTGGCCACCAGGGCCACCAGATACGCGACCAGCGCCAGCACCTTGTCAAACCAGCCGATTTTGTCAAACAACTCCGCGATGGTCGCCGCGATGGGCCAGGCGAAGGTGAGGCGGTTGCCCTGTTTGTTGTAGAGCTGTTCGAGTTGGAAACCGGCCATGGGGCTGCTGTTCTTTAATTTTACCAGCACGGCGCTCACATCGGTCGCCGCTTTTGGATCGTGGCCCTGCATTTTCTGGATTCCCTCCAGCGGAATCCAGATCACCCGGTCGCTGGGGGTGTTGGAGGGCCTGAGCACGCCCACAACGGTGAAGATGTCGGCGTGCTGCGCGTTGGTGTCGAAATTCAAACCGTGAAAGGGATGGAATTGGTCCCCGATCTTCAGCCCCATTTTCTGGGCGACAAAACTGCCGACCACAGCTTCTTTCCGAGTGGGGTCGAAGAATTTGCCGCCCGGCTCCAGCTCATAATGTCTTCCGGGCGCGTATTCGACCTGCTGAAATAGTTCGGGGATGGTTCCCACCAGCCGGTAGCCGTGATAGTTGTCGCCCACCGCGATCGGGATGGCCAGGGCGACAAAGCGATTGCTCTTGATGTCCAGATAATCGGACGCGGCCAGGTTTCCGGGGGAGGCTTCCAGATGGAAGATGGCGTTGAGGACGAGTTGGAGCTTTGATCCGCGCGCGCCCAGTACCGCGTCGAAGCCGCCATTGACGCCGGTGAAGGTGGCGCGGGCCTGCTCCTTGACCGTCCAGACCGACATGAGAAGGCCGCCCGCCAGGGAAATGGAAAGGGCGGTGATGATGGTGGACAAGGCATGTTGGCGCATGCTTCGTAAGATGATCAACCACAGGGTCACAGGCTTTTCTCCTCCAAATCCGTTTGGTTGATCTGCGCCAGAGGCTGGACGGTTT
Organism: Verrucomicrobiota bacterium; assembly: GCA_050015895.1. Lineage (GTDB taxonomy): Bacteria > Verrucomicrobiota > Verrucomicrobiia > Limisphaerales > Palsa-1400 > JBEKOF01. The sequence goes on along the minus strand of JBEKAN010000022.1, from coordinate 19,345 downwards.
CGAACTGGCTGAGAACATCGCGGTCGTGGCTGACGAGCAGGAGGGCGGCGTTGTTTTCGCGGCAGGCCTGGCGAATGAGGGCGAGGGACTCGGTGGCGTTCTTGTGGTCCAGGTTGCCGGTCGGCTCGTCGGCGAGCACCAGTTTGGGCCGGTTGGCCAGCGCGCGCGCCACCGCAACCCGCTGTTGCTGTCCGGTGGAGAGCTGGCGCGGGTAGTGTTTGAGGCGCTGCGCCAGGCCGACGCGGGACAAGAGGGACCGGGCGAATTCCCGATCCACGCCCGGCCCGAAGGACATGCCCAAGAGAACGTTCTCCAGGCAGGTGTAGCCTTGCAAAAGGTTGAAGGTCTGAAAGATGTAACCGATGGCGGTGGCGCGGAGGCGGTCGCGCGCCGGCTCGCCCAGGGCGGACATCTCGCGCCCGGCCAGTGTGATGGAGCCGGAATCGGGCTTGAGGATTCCGGCGATGAGATGGAGCAGGGTCGTCTTGCCGGAGCCGCTTTCGCCGCTGAGCACCACCTGCGCCTGGTCCTCCATTTTGAACGACGCCACGTTGACCACGCAATGGCGGTCGCCATCGGGAGTGAGGAAGGATTTCTTGAGCTGGTTGATTTCGAGGAGGGGCATGGGCAATCAGGGATGTTCTGTAGCGGCGGTCTGTGACCGCCGGTCAAAGTGGCTGATTTCGAGAAGGTGCATGGGCAATCAGGAATGGGAAGCCGGCACGGAGGTGGCTTGACGGCGTTGATCCCTGGGGTTTGGAATCACACGGCCACCACTTCCACGCGGGAGGTAAAACCCAGTTTGCGGAGAAGCTCCTCGCAATCCTCCCACCCCAGCCCAAACGCGCGGACATCCGCGACTCCCAGACGGGAAACCACCTCTGAGAGCGTGGAAGCGTCCTGTTCGGCGAACTGACCTTCCATTAACGCGCGCTCCGACCAATCCACCAATTGCGCCAGCGTGATCTGGTGGCGCAGATACGCGGCGATCTGGTCGGCGACCACATTTTTGCTGATTGTCATGGATGCAATCTACACTTTCAGATGTCCTTTATCCACTGGGAATTTTTCATGCCTCTCCACCAGTTTGCCTGTCTCGTCGTAAATCTCCTGCCAGAAGCGCACCGTCCTTTCGTTGGCGTCCACCTCCTTGAGATAACGGGCCTGCCAGCCCATCCGCCCGGGAGGTCCAGGCGGTAGCGCCTGCCGCCGCCTGCCAACTCCTGCCATTGGCTGAACTTCTTTTCGTTTTGCGACCTCGTGCTCATCGTTCGGCGCCGATTCTAGCGAAGATCCAAGCTGAAATGAAGAGGGAAAGATTCATCACTGCATAAGTCGTTGCGGGGCAAATGGTTGCGCTTGAGGAGGGGCGAAGGTGCGGCTTGACTTCTGGAGGCGTTTTTTAGCTTGACGGTCGGGGTGGGCTTCGGTTACGATTTCTAATCATCATCAAGAAATGGGGGCGATCCATAAACAATTCTTTTGCGGCGCCGGGGGCGGTGAAGGCGCAAAACAGAGGGATCCGCGAATTACGCGAATTACGCGAAAAAGCCAATTCGTCCGCGTGGTCCGCGTGGTCCGCGGTTCAAGAAAAATTACTTGAGCGAGGATTTGAGGCAGTTTTCTGCCATTGAGATATGAAAAGAACATGGGGCATTCTGTTGGGTTTGCTGGTGGTGGGCGCGCCGGTGGCGGTGCGGGCGCAATTCACTTACTCGACCAATGGCGGCGTGATAACCCTCGCCTCATACACCGGGAGCGGGGGCGCGGTGGTCATTTCCAACTTCGTCAACAGCATCGGCAGCAACGCATTTTTGGGCAAATCCACTCTGACCAGCGTCACGATCCCCGGCAGCGTCACCAACATTGGGGCAGAGGCGTTTTATGAGTGCTCGGGTCTGACGAGCGTCACGATTCCTGGCAGCGTCACCAACATCGGCAATTATGCGTTCGGATACTGTGACGCCCTGACAAACGCCGTGATCTCCAACGGCGTCACCGGCATAGGGGCGGATGCGTTCTTCTTCTGCCCCAAGCTGGCAAGCGTCACCATTCCGGGCAATATCACCGACTTCGCAACCGTGTTCGCTGACTGTTCCAACCTGACAACCGTCATGATCGCCAGTGGCGTCACCAGCATCGTGTCGGATGCTTTCCAATTTTGCACGACCCTGACCAGTGTCACGATTCCTGGCAGCGTCACCAGCATCGGGGCGGAAGCGTTCTTGGAGTGCGCCGGCCTGACCAGCATCACAATTCCCGGCAGCGTGACCAACATCGGGGCGGATGCGTTGGGGGACTGCGCCAGCCTGACAGCGATAACGGTGGATAACACCAATTTGTTTTACAGCAGCGTGAATGGAGTTTTGTTCGACAAAAGCCAAAAAACCCTCATTCAATATCCTTTGCATCGCGCAGGGGGAAACTACGAAATTCCCGGCAGCGTCACCAGCATCTGGGACGCGTTCGCCGGCTGCGCCACGTTGACAAACGTCATGATCGGCAACAGCGTGACCAACATCGGGGCGGACGCATTCTGGGGGTGCCTCAGCCTGATCAGCGTGGCGATTCCGGCCAGCGTAACCAGCATCGGGGCGGATGCGTTTTATGGGTGTTCCAGCCTGACCAGCGTGACGATTCCCGGCAGCGTCACCAATTTCGGAGAGTGGGCGTTCGCTAGTTGTACCATGCTGACAAACGCCACCATCTGCAATGGCGTCAGCAACCTCAACAATTATGCGTTCGCGTCGTGCTCCGATCTGACCAGTGTCACGATTCCTGGCAGCGTCACCAGCATCGGGGCGGATGCGTTCTATTGGTGCAGCAACCTGACCAGCGTGACGATTCCCGGCAGCGTCACCAGCATCGGGGAGAATGCGTTCACGGACTGCCGAATCCTGAACAGCGTCTGTTTCGAGGGGAACGCTCCTCCGCAAAGTACGAATGTTTTCGAATATGCCAACAACGCGAAGGTCTATTATTTGCCGGGTACCACGGGGTGGAGCAATACTTTTGCCGGGGTTCCGACGGCTTTCTGGGTGCTTCCGAACCCGATGATTTTGAACAATGAACCGAGCATGGGGGTGCAAAGCAACGGGTTTGGGTTCATGATATCCTGGGCGACTAATCTTTCTGTTGTGGTGGAGGCTTGCACCAACCTGGGCAATCCGGTTTGGGTTCCGGTTTGGACGAACGGCCTGACGGGGGGGTGTTGCTGTTTCAGTGATCTGGAATGGACGAATTATCCGGGGCGCTTTTACCGGATCACCACACCATAAAGCAGAAATTGGGAGATTGGAAGCACAGGACGAATTGCGCCATTCGGCGCGGCCGGAGAACGGAGGGGAAGTACTAGACGGAATGGACGGAGTGGACGGAATGGACGGAAGTGGGAAAAGCAGAAACCTTGTTTATTTGATGATCAAGATGATATGAAAAGAACTTGTGGCATTCTGTTGGGTTTGCTGTTGCTGGGCGCGCCGGCGGCGGTGCGGGCGCAATTCACTTACACGACCAATGGCGGCGTGATCACCCTCGCCTCGTACACCGGGACCGGCGGTTCTGTGGTCATTTCCAATTTTGTCAACATCATCGGCAACAACGCGTTTTCGGGCAAATCCACTCTGACCAACGTCACGATTCCCACCAGCGTCACCAGCATCGGAAACCAAGCGTTTTATGAATGCGGGCTGACCAGTCTCACGATTCCCGGCCGCGTCACCAACATCGGGACTGGAACATTCGGATACTGCCACACGCTGACTAACCTCACGATTCCCGGCAGCGTCACTATTATCGGGAATTATGCATTTGAATACTGCAACAATCTGACAAACGTCACGATCTCCCCAGGCGTCACCACCATCGGGAACTATGCTTTTACCGGATGCTCCGGGCTGATGAGCGTCACAATTCCCGGCAGCGTCACCAACATGGAGAGTTGTGCGTTCTACAACTGTAGCGGCCTCGTGGAGGCTTATTTCATGGGCAACGCTCTCACGCCAAATGCGAACGTCTTCAGCGGTGACAACAGCGCAACAGTCTATTATTTTCCCGGAACGACGGGCTGGGCTTCGACTTTTGACGGTCTGACGGCGGCGCTCATTCCATTGACTTTCACAACAAATGCCGGGAACCTCACCATCACGAGTTACGTCGGGTCTGGCGGGGCTGTGAACATTCCCCCGGCAATCTTTGGGCTGCCGGTCACCAGCATCTTGGCAGGGGCGTTTGAGGGCGCCAGCAACCTGACCAGCCTCGTCATTCCCGGCAGCGTGACCGACTTGGGGGACTACGCGTGCGCTGGCTGCGGCAACCTGATGAGCGTCTATTTCAACGGCAACGCGCCCACGGCTGACTCGACTGTGTTCGCGGGCGACACCAACGCGACGGCGTATTACCTACCGGGGAGCAACGGCTGGAGTTCGCCTTTTGGGGGTCTCACGGCCGTGCCGACAACGCCCCAGGCCCAATTCAATTTCTCGACAGCGGGAGGCGGGATCTGGATTACCGGGTACAACGGCTCTGGCGGGTCTGTGATCATTCCAGCGAGCATCAACGGGCTGCCGGTCACCAGCATCGCCATTAATGCATTTCAGAACAAATCCAGCCTGACCAATGTTGCGATACCCGCCAGTGTCACCAGCATCGGAGACCATGCTTTTTATGAATGTTCCAGCCTGACCAATGTGACAATACCGGACAGCGTCACCAGCATCGGCAATTCCGCGTTTTCTCAGTGCTACATTTTGAGCGGTGTCACGATTCCCGGCAGCATCATCAACATCGGCTCTGATGCCTTTTATGATTGCAGGAGGCTGGGCAACATCACCATTCCCGGAACCGCCACGAACATCGGGTATGACGCGTTCTATTACTGCGTCAGCCTGACAAACGCCACGATCGAAAATGGGGCCACCAATATCGGGGCGGATGCGTTCTATTACTGCCTCAATCTGGCCAGCGTCATTATTCCGGGGAATCTCACCAACTTTGAGAGCGTGTTCCAATTGTGCTACAGTCTGAAAAACGTCACAATCGCGGCTGGCGTCACAAGCATCGAAGCGGATGCGTTCGAGGATTGCACGACTTTTACCAACGTGACGATTGCGACCAGCGTGACGAATATCGGGACGGATGCGTTCGAGGAGTGCTCCGGGCTGACCAATCTGACGATTCCCGGCGGCGTGACGACCCTTGGGCCGGGCGCGTTCGAGGATTGCGCCGGCCTGTCCGGTGTGGCGGTCTCCGGCAGTGTGACCAACCTGGGGGAATATGCGTTCGGGTACTGCTCCAACTTGCTGAGCGTTTATCTTTGGGGCAACGCTCCCAGGGCTGACGCGACCGTGTTCACCAACGACACCAACGCGACGGTGTATTATTTGCCTGGGACCAGCGGGTGGAGCAACACTTTTGCCGGGCTTCCAGTGGCGCCAATCCCGTTCACCTTCACGACAAACGCCGGGAGCATAACCATCACCGGTTACACCGGTTCTGGCGGCAGTGTGGTCATTCCGGCGACCATCTGCGGGCTGGCTGTCACGAGTCTGGCGGCCGGTGCTTTCGAGAATGTGACCAGCCTGACCAATGTGGTGATTCCCAGCACGGTAACCAATCTCGGCGATGGCGCGTTCATCGGCTGCACCAACCTGACCAGCGCCTACTTCGGCGGCAATGCTCCCACGGCTGGCGCGTCTGTTTTCGGGTCGGACAGCAACGCGGCGGTGTATTATTTGCCTTGGAGCACGGGGTGGAGCACATCTTTCGCGGGTGTTCCGGCGTGGATGGAAGGCACCAGCGCGACCAAATTCACTTACACAACCAACGCGGGCGCGATCACGATCACAGGTTACACCGGGCCTGGCCAGTTCGTGTACATTCCCTCCACCATCTACGGCCTGCCGGTAACCAGCATCGGGACGAACGCGTGCAAGGGCAACTCAAGCCTTTGGACTGTCTCGATTCCGGGCACCGTGCAAAGCATCGGCGAAGATGCGTTTCAATTCTGCTTCAACTTGTCAGCCGTCACGATTGATGACGGCGTGACCAGTATCGGGGACGGGGCGTTCTCTGACTGCACGTTGCTATTCAGCGTGACGATTGGCGACGGCGTCACTAACATTGGGGACTCTGCGTTTTATGACTGCGGCAGCCTGACCAGCGTCCCCATTCCTGGGAGCGTCGCCAGCATTGGGGCGGGGGCGTTTTATGAATGCTCCCGGCTGAGCAACGTCACCATTCCCGGCAGCGTCGCCAGCATTGGGGCGGGGGCGTTCCAGGCCTGCGCCAGCCTCTCTAACGTGACGATCATCAACGGCGTGACCAGCATCGGGGATAATGCCTTCAATGAGTGCGACCTGGCCAGCGTCACGATTCCCGGGAGCGTAACCAGCATCGGGTCGTATGCGTTCGGCGCCTGTGCCAATCTGACAAACGCGACGATTCCTGCCACCGTGACCAACCTCGGAGACGCTCCGTTCATAGAATGCCCGCTCGTGGCCGCAATAACCGTGGCTTCAAATAATCCATCTTATTGCAGTACGAATGGGGTGTTGTTCGACATCACGCAATCCACGCTCCTTGAATACCCGGGCGGCTTGGGCGGAGGTTACACGATACCCGGAAGCGTCAACACCATTGCCCCGTGGGCGTGTTCTTATTGCAGCCTGAGCGGGGTCACCATGCCGGACAGCGTCACCAACATCGGAACTAATGCTTTCTATGGCTGCGCCAGCTTGACCAACGTCTATTTCGCGGGAAACGCCCCCAGTGCGGACGTGACTGTGTTCACGATCGACACCAACGCGACGGTGTATTATCTGCCGGGAACCACGGGGTGGAGTAATACTTTTGCCGGTCTTCCCACCGCGCCCTGGTTTCTTCCGAACCCGACGATTCTCAACAACGGGTCCGGCATGGGGGTGCAGAGCAACGGGTTTGGGTTCACCATTTCGTGGGCGACTAATCTTTCTGTTGTGGTGGAGGCTTGCACGAATCTGGCGGAGGCGGCTTGGGTTCCGCTTTGGACGAACGGGCTGACGGGGGGGTGTTGCTGTTTCTGTGATCCGGAGTGGACGAATTATCCGGGGCGGTTTTACCGGGTCAGATCGCCCTGAAAGAGAAGGCGGAAATTGGGAGATTGGAAGCACAGGACGAATTGCGGCATTAGGCGCGGGCGGAGAACGGAGATGAGGTATCAGACGGAACGGGCCACCTCACCCCTGCCCTCTCCCCCACTGCGTGGCGGAGAGGGAGATGGCACGGCTCCGCGGGAGCGTCGCCCTACCAAGTTTGAATCACGGAACGGGCCACCTCACCCTGCCCTCTCCCCCACTGCGTGGCGGAGAGGGAGATGGCACGGCTCCGCGGGAGCGTCGCCCTACCAAGTTTGGCGATGATGGAACGGGCCACCTCACCCCTGCCCTCTCCCCCACTTCGTGGCGGAGAGGGAGATGGCACGGCTCCGCGGGAGCGTCGCCCTACCGAGTTTGAATCACGGAACGGGCCACCTCACCCCGCCCTCTCCCCGGAGCGGACGGAGCGCAGGGCGCAAGAATTGCTAAGAAAAGAACAACCGATGTCGAGCCGCCGGCCCCGCCCGGAGCCACACTGAAACATGGGGATTCGTCTGACCATCGTTTTGGCGGCGGGGCTTCTGACGGCCACCGCGACCCGCGCCGCCGAGATCAAAGACAGCGACTGCCTGTTGTGTCACAGCGACAAATCGCTGACGACCACCAACGGGGCGGGCCGCGCGGTCCCGCTTTTTGTGGATCCGTCCGCGCTGGCGGCGTCGGCGCATCGCACCAACTCGTGCGCCAGTTGCCATGAGGACATCACGGAAGGGCATCCGGACGACAAGGTCGCGCCGCGGGCGGTGGACTGCGCGAGATGCCATTTGAAACCCTCGCTCAGTTACACGGCCAGCGTGCATGGCGCGGCGCGCCGGGATGGGACCAACAACGGAAGCCATCAGGCGCCGGTCTGCGCCGACTGCCACGGAACGCACGGTGTGCTGCCGCCCAGCGCCGCGGCCTCGCCGCTGAATTTTGCCAATCTGGCCCGCACCTGCGGGCAGTGCCACGAGCAGGAGGCCCAGGACGTGATGGCAAGCGTCCACGGCAAGGCGGTGGCGGCGGGGCGGCGGGACGCGGCGACATGCACGGACTGCCATTCGGAGCACAAAATCGAATCGCTGCGGGAAAGTTCGTCGCTCAAAATCTCGCGGGACATTTGCAGCAAGTGCCACGCCTCGGAGCGCCTGAACACCAAGTATAATCTGCCCGCCGACCGGGTGAAGACATTCTTCGAGAGCTACCACGGGCTGGCGGCGCAGAATGGCTCGACGCGCGCGGCCAATTGCGGGAGTTGCCACGGGTTCCATCTGGTGCTGCCCTCCTCCGATCCGCGTTCGACCATTTCCAAGGAGAACCTGACGACCACGTGCGGAAAATGCCACGTGGGCGCCAGCGCCAATTTCGCGCAGAGCAAAGTCCACGTGGACCTGGAGGCCGCGGCCGGGAGCACGCAAATGGGGGAGCGGATCAACTGGTGGGTGCGCCAAGTGTATCTGACGCTGATATTTATGGTGATCGGGCTGATGGCGGCGCACAACGCGATGATCTTCGGCCGCAAAGCCGCCGCGCTCAATCGGCGCACGGAGCGCACGCTGGTGCGAATGGACCTGTCGCAGCGCCGGCAGCATCTGGTGCTGGCGGCCAGTTTTTTTGTTCTGGCCTGGACGGGTTTCGCGTTGAAGTTCCCCGATTCGTGGATGGCGCATTCCCTGGGGTCGGACGAGAACTTCCGGCGTTGGTGTCATCGCATCGCCGGGGTGGTGCTGCTGCTGGCGGGGGCGTATCATCTGGGGTACATCACGGCCTGTCGGGAGGGGCGGAGGCTGGTCAAGGACATGCTCCCCGGCCTGAGGGACGCGCGGGAGGCGGCGGCCAACGTGCGGCAGTTGGCGGGCCTGGGAGGGGCGAAACCAAGATTCGGGCGCTTCAGCTACGTGGAGAAGATGGAGTATTGGGCGGTGGTCTGGGGAACGATCATCATGGGGGCGACGGGACTGATGATCTGGTTCAAGCTGGGTGTGACGCGGTTTCTGCCGCGGTGGGCGGTGGATGTGGCGACGACGATTCACTATTACGAGGCCATACTCGCCTGCCTTGCCATTTTGGTGTGGCATCTGTATCATGTGATTTTCGATCCCGATGTGTACCCTCTGAACCGGGCGGTTTTGGATGGCCGGGTGTCGCGGGAATGGTTGGAAGAGGAACATCCGCTGGACCCGGCGCTGGCCGGCAAAGCGCCGGACGGGCCTGCCGGCAAGGAGCCGAGGGCGGCGGACGCGGGGGCATGCCCGCCCGCGCCGCCCGCCGTCAAGATCGAAGTTGGAGAAACGAAACGTGCGCAGCTTTGAAACTCTGAGCGAACGGGAGGTTCTTTCCCTGGCGATAGCGCTGGAGGAGGAGGACGCCAAGATTTATGACAACTTCGCCGAAGGGTTGCGAGAGAGCTATCCGGACCAGGCGGCGAGATTTGATGAGATGCGCAAGGACGAGGTGGGCCACGGCCAACGGCTGCTCCAACTTTACCAAACCCGCTTCGGGGAGCACCTGCCCTTGGTGCGGCGGGAGGACATCCGGGGCTTCATCAAGCGGCGCCCCGTCTGGCTCGAACGCCCGCTGAGTTTGAAGTCGGCGCGAAAACTGGCGGAATTGATGGAGCTGGAAACGGAGCGCTTTTACGATGTCTCCGCCCGCCGCGCGACCGATCCGGGCGTGCGCCAATTGCTGGGCGATCTGGCCGCCGAGGAGCGCCACCACGCGCTGGCCGCGGCGGCGCTGGGCCAGACGAGACTCAGCGACGCCGAAGCGGCCCATGAAAGACGGCGATTTGCCTTGCAGGTCATCCAGCCGGGGCTGGCGGGGCTGATGGACGGGTCGGTTTCGACCCTGGCGCCCTTGTTCGCGGCCTGCTTTGCCACCAAGGACAGCGGCAAAACATTTCTTGTCGGACTGGCCGCCAGCATAGGCGCGGGGATCAGCATGGGGTTTGCCGAGGCGCTCTCGGACGACGGGGCGCTGACCGGGCGCGGGCATCCCTGGAAGCGGGGATGGGTCTGCGGGGCGATGACCGCGGCGGGCGGACTGGGGCACACGCTGCCGTTTTTTCCCGGGTTGTTTCCCAACATTTACAGCGCGACGACCGTGGCCATTGGGGTGGTGTGCGTGGAGCTGGGCGTCATCGCCTGGATCCGGCACAAGTACATGGACACCCCGTGGCCCTCGGCGACCCTGCAGGTGGTGCTGGGCGGGGCGCTGGTGTTCATGGTGGGCTGGCTCATTGGCAGTTCTTGACAGAATTTGACAAACTCAATCGAACAGGAAAATTATGACTGACGAACATGACCGCGAGGCCTGGGTGAAGGGTGGCGACGCGCTGTGCGGAACCCTGCCCGCCCCCCCGCCGCGGGTTTACCGGCTCATTTTGCTGGGTGCCCCGGGCGTCGGCAAAGGCACCCAGGCCGAGCTGCTCTGGGAGCGCCTCGGCGCCTGCCATCTCTCGACCGGGGACGTGTTCCGCGCCGCCAAAACGCTCCCCAAAGAGCGCCTCAGCCCCGCCATGCAAACCGCCCTGGGCTTCATGTCCCGCGGCGAATTGGTGCCGGACGAGACCGTGCTGGCGATGGTGCGCGAACGGACGCGCTGCCTGCGGTGCCGGGGCGGGTTTTTGCTGGACGGCTTTCCCAGGACGGTTGTCCAGGCCGACGCGCTGGAGAGCCTCTTGAAATGGGAGCGCTGCGCCCTGACCGCTGTTGTCAATTATGATTTGCCGGCGGACGTGATCGTGGACCGCCTGAGCGGCCGCCGCACCTGCCCCGGTTGCAAGACGGTGTGGCACGAGACCTCGCGCCCGACCAAGACGCCGGGGGTCTGCGACCATTGCGGGGAAAAACTTTACCAACGGGAGGACGACCGCCCGGAATCCGTCCGGGTGCGGATGGCCGCCTACCAGCGGAGCACCAAGCCGCTGATTGATTTTTACGACCAGCGCGGCCTGCTGGTGACCGTGGCGGCGACGGGCGCGCCGGAGGAGATTTGCGGCCGGACCCTGGCCGCCTTGAACGCGCGCTGAGCGGCGGCGGCGGGGTCACGCGCGATCAGGATGCGCTAGTGTGTTGACATTGCCTTTGCAGCGGTTACGTTTGCCATAAAGGCTGAGTGATTTTATGCCGCTTAAAAACGAATTTGAGTTTTACCTGCAAAACCAAGATGAGTTGGTGAAACAGTATAAGGGCAAGTTCATCGTAATTAAAAATGGCACCGTGCTCGGCGCCTATGACAACGAATTGGAAGCAGTCACCAAGACCGGCAAACAGCAGGAGCTTGGAACCTTCTTGGTGCAAAAGTGTGAGCCGGGGAGCGAGAATTACACACAGACCTTCCATTCGCGAGTCGGCGTCGCATGACCATCGGCGCGAACTCCTTCACCGTTGCGGGCGAAACGCTCTCGAGGGTGTTGACAACTCCGGTCTGGATCGGCCCGGCCTTTAATCCGGCCATCTCCCCACCGCCCCCGGGATCACAATACACCGGGATTTGGGACACAGGAGCTTCCGCCTCCGTGATAACGGAAAAGGTCATTGCGGAGTGTGGCTTGAAGCCGATTGGTTTGGCGCGGGCGCATGGGGCCGACGGAGAATACTTGACAGAAGTTTATTTGATTTCACTCGGCGTTCCAAACGGGATCACATGGAATTCCATGCGGGTGACCAAAGGAAAACTCGCCGCCGGATCAGAGATGTTGGTTGGAATGGACGTTATCGGACAGGGCGATTTTGCTGTTTCAAATTATGAGGGCAGAACATGTTTTTCTTTTCGATTCCCTTCGGCGGAAAGAATTGATTTTACAGGCAAGTCCCATCTCCCTGACAAAACACCGCCGCCCAGCGGATGAGGCTCGATGCCTTCAGTCAGAAGGACTGAAAATGTCCATGCGGCTGTGGGAAGCACGGCGAATCCCCCGCCTTGAACGCGCGCTGAGCGGCGGCGGCGGGGGTGGGCGGCGGGCGGGGCGGCTAGGCAAAATATGTTCATGGTTGGGCAAGAAATGTGGAGCCTTGGTGGCCCCGCGGGTTTACCGTGAGGCCATGCAGGATTCAGTGACCCGACCCATTCCGAACACGGCCCCCGGCGCTGTGGCGGTTGATATTGACACCGCGATTCGCGCGCGCGGATTGGAGCATCTCCCCACCCGCCGCGAGCGGATGGTCAACGCCCTGAATTTTCTTCCGGTGGACCGTCCGCCGGTCTGGCTCATGCGCCAGGCGGGCCGGTGTTTGCCCGAATACCGCGCCCTGCGCCAGATCCACTCTTTCCGCCAATTGATCCGCACCCCGGAACTGGCCGCCGAAGTCACCTTGCAGCCCGTCCGCCGCTTTGGGTTGGACGCCGCGATTTTGTTCAGCGACATCCTGGTTGTGCCGGAGGCCATGGGACAGCCCTTCCGCTTCCGGGACAATGGCGGCGTGGAGATGGAAACCCCGGTGCGGGATTCGTCGGACATCCGCAAGCTGCTGGAGATCGGGGTGTCGGAGCGGCTGCGCTACGTGGCCGACGCGCTGGAGTTGATCAAACCCAATTTGCATGGTCGCACCGCCCTGCTGGGATTCGCCGGCTCGCCCTGGACGCTGGCCAATTTCATGCTCGAAGGCGGCAGCTCCAAGAAGTTCGTCACCGCGCGGGAGCTTTTTGAGCGCGACCACCGCACATACGAACTGCTGGCCGGCAAACTGACCGCGGCGGTCATCGAGTTTTTCCAAATGCAGATCGCCTGCGGCGTGGACGCGGTGCAGATTTTCGACAGCCTGGGCGGCCTTTTGCCGGCCAGCGACTTCGAGGCGGCCTCGGGGCGCTGGATGGAGACGATCATTGCCAGCCTCAACGGCAAGGTGCCGGTGATTGTGTATTCCAAGGGAACACGGGCGTGGGACGCGCTGGCCAAGACCGGCGCCAACGTCATTGGAGTGGACCACGAAATCGCGCTGGAGGAGGCGGACCGCCGGCTCCCGCGCGACATCGGCCTGCAGGGCAACCTGGACCCGGCTCTGCTCACCAACGCCGAGCCTGCCGCGGTCGCCGCCGAAACGCGCCGCCTGCTGGAACTGATGCGGGACCGCAACGGCTACATCTTCAATCTCGGCCACGGGGTGCCGCCCGAGGCGAAGATGGAGAATCTCCAGGCGCTGGTCGCCGCGGTGCAGGATTTTCTATGAGCAAACTGAAAGTGGATCTGGAACTGGTGAAGAAGTACAACGTGCCGGGGCCGCGGTACACCTCGTATCCCCCCGCCCCGCAGTTCACCGACCAGGTGAGGTGGCCGGAGGTGGCCGGCAGGATTGCGGCCACACGGGAGTCGCAGCGCGGCCTTTCCCTTTACTTCCACATCCCCTTCTGCGAGTCGCTTTGCTGGTATTGCGGCTGCACGACCGTCATCACCACCCAGCGCGAGAAAAGCGCCCTGTATCTGCAATATCTGGAAAAGGAGATGCGACGGATCAGCGCCCTGCTGAATCCCGCGCGCCAGGTGGTGCAGATCCATTTGGGCGGCGGCACGCCCACTTTCCTGGCGCCGGAGGAAATCCGCCTGCTCGGAAAGATCACGCGCAAGTATTTCACCCTGGCGCCCGATTTGGAGGCCGGGGTCGAGGTGGACCCGCGCCGGCTCACGCGCGATCATCTGGCCGCGCTGCGCGAGGCCGGCTTCAACCGCGCCTCGGTCGGCGTGCAGGATTTTGACCCCAAGGTGCAGGAGGCCGTCCACCGCGTCCAGCCCCGCGCGCTGACGGAAACCACAGTCGGCTGGCTGCGCTCGCTCGGTTTCGCCTCGGTCAACATTGATCTGATCTACGGCCTGCCTTATCAGACGGCGGCGTCGTTCGAGAAGACGCTGGACGGGGTGTTGGAGCTTGGGCCGGAGCGCCTGGCGGTCTTCAGCTACGCGCATGTCCCCTGGATCAAGCCCGCCCAGAAAATCCTGGAGCAGGAGGCGGCCCTGCCTTCGCCGGAAACCAAGCTGGGGATCTTGAAGCTGGTCATCGAAAAGCTGACCGAGAACGACCAATACACCTACATCGGGATGGACCACTTCGCCCGGCCCGGCGACGAGCTGGCGGTGGCGCAGCGCAACAAGACCTTGCAGCGCAATTTCCAGGGCTACAGCACCAAAGGCGGCGCGGACATTTATGGATTCGGCATGTCCTCCATTTCCCAGGCGGACGGCGTCTATTGGCAGAACTTGAAGAGCCTGCCCGATTACTACGCGGCCCTGGACGCCGGCCGCGAGCCTTTCGCCAAAGGCTATATTTTGAGCGACGATGACAAAATCCGCCGGCACACCATCATGCGGCTGATGTGCGATTTGAGCCTGGACTACGCCGCGCTCTCCAAAGACCTGGGAATTGACTTTCCCGCCTGCTTCGCGCCGGAGTTGGAGTCCATGAGCGACCTGGAGAAGGACGGGCTGTTGCGGCGCGACGCGCGCGGCCTGGTGGTCAACGACGTGGGCCGGCTTTTCATTCGCAACATCGCCATGCGCTTCGACCGCTATCTGCCCGCCGTCCAGGAGCGCCGCTTCTCCAAGACAATATGAAACCCGTCGCGATCATCGGCGGCGGCATCACCGGGCTGACCGCCGCGTTTTATCTCAAGCGGCGCGGCGTGCCCGTGCTGCTCTTCGAGGCCGCCGATCACGTCGGCGGCGTCATCCAATCCATCCGCCGCGACGGGCATCTGGCGGAATTCGGGCCGAACAGCATCCTGGAAACCTCGCCGGTGATTTCGGAGCTGGTGCGCGACTTGGGCCTGGAATCGCGGCGCCTGTATTCCAACCCTTCCGCCGAAAAACGCTACGTCGTCCGCGGCAAGAAGCCGGTCTGCGTTCCCAGTTCCCCGGCGGGCCTTCTGACCACGCCTCTTTTTTCGCTGCCGGCCAAGCTCCGCGTTTTGGCCGAGCCGTTCATCCGCCCGGCCCCGGCGGATTTGGAGGAGTCCGTCGCCCAATTTGTTCTGCGGCGGCTGGGCCGCGAATTCCTGGATTACGCCATAGACCCCATGGTCGCTGGTGTCTATGCGGGCGATCCGCATCAGCTTTCCGTGCCGCAGGCATTCCCCAAACTCCACGCTTTGGAGCAGCGGTACCACTCGCTCATTCTGGGGCAGATCCTCGGCGCGCGCGCCCGCAGGCGCTCCGGCGAGGTTTCCAAACAAAGCGCCAAAAAGTTCTCCTTCGACGACGGCCTGCGCGTTCTTATTGACACCCTGCAATCCCGGCTCGACGGCGACATCACCACCTCCGCGCCGATTCACGCCCTGCGCCGCGGCGAGGAGGGCTGGGGCGTCGAATTGGAGGGCGACAGGCGCGGCGCGCCGGTTGAGTGCGGCGCGGTTCTGCTGGCCCTGCCGAGCCACAAACTGGCCTCGCTGGAGATCGCCACAACCCCGGCGCTCGATGTGGCCTCGTTCGCCCAAGTCCAATATCCGCCGGTGGCCTCGGTCGTGCTGGGTTTTCGACGCGACGAGGTCGCCCATCCGCTCGACGGCTTCGGCATGTTGATCCCGGAAAAGGAGAAGTTCAACATCCTCGGCGCGCTCTTCTCCTCCTCGCTATTTCCCAATCGCGCCCCGGAGGGCGAAGTCACCCTCACCTGTTACCTCGGCGGCGCGCGCTCCCCGTTGCTGCCTCTGCAAAGCGCCGACACTTTGGTCCAACTTGCTGTGCAGGACCTCGTCGCCATCCTGGGCGTTCGCGGCAGGCCGACTTTCCAGCACGTCACGGTTTATCGCCAGGCCATTCCACAATACAACCTGGGCTTCGGAAAATTCCGGGCCTTGATGAACGACATGGAGTTGAAGGCCCCCGGCCTCTTCCTGGCCGGCCACGCCCGCGACGGCATTTCCCTGGGCGATTCCATCATTTCCGCGCACAACGCCGCCGCCAGAATCCAAACCTTTTTGGCCGCCCGGCCGCAGCCCGTCCCAGACCTCCGTCCTCTCGCGGCCCTATGACCCCAATCATTAGTCTTTCTGGGGAGCGCGACCGTCTCGGTCGCATCCGTCGGCGTCTCGCCGACGGAATCATTCGTCCAAATCGCTCCACCTGTTGGGGGACTCCTCAAGCACATCGCCAATGATTCGGCCTTTATGAAGAATCGCGCCGTCCTGCTGGTCAATCTCGGCTCGCCCGATTCCCCTTCCGTCCCCGACGTCCGCGCCTACCTGCGCGAATTCCTCATGGATGGCCGCGTCTTGGACGCCCCGTGGCCGGTCCGCTGGGCCATCGTTCACCTTTCCATTCTTCCCAGGCGTCCCGCCCAATCCGCCGAGGCTTACGAAAAAATCTGGACGCCCGCCGGCTCCCCTCTGGTCGTCGCCAGCCAAAAAGTGCGCGAGCAACTCCAGGACCGCGTCGGCATCAAAGTCGAACTGGCCATGCGCTACCGCCGGCCCTCCATCGAGAACGCCGTGCGCGCGCTGCGCGACGCCGGCGTCGGGGAACTGCTCCTCATCCCGCTCTTTCCGCACTACGCAATGTCCAGCTTCCAAACCGCCGTCGAGCGCGTCAAAGAAGTGCTGGCCGGCCTGGCCCCGACGATCGCCCTGACCGTCGTGCCTCCTTACTACGATCATCCGGCCTACATCCGCGCCCTGGTCGCCAGCGCGTCGGATTACTTGAAACAGGACCACGATCATCTCCTTTTCAGTTTCCACGGCATTCCGGAGCGCCATTTGCGCAAGGCCGATCCCACCGGTGGCCATTGTCTCATCGCGAAGGATTGCTGCGACAAATCCAGCCCGGCCTTTGCCACTTGTTATCGCGCGCAATGCTTCGCCACCGCCCGCCAATTCGTCAAAGCCGCCGCCATCCCCGAGCACCGTTACTCCATCGCCTTTCAATCCCGCCTTGGCCGCGACCCCTGGTTGAAGCCCTACACCGATTACCTTCTCGAGGACATCGCCAAGTCGGGCGTCAAAAAACTCCTGGTCCTTTGCCCCTCGTTCGTTTCCGATTGCCTGGAGACCCTGGAAGAAATCGGCATCCGCGGCCGCGAGACCTTCCGTCACGCCGGTGGCCAGGAACTGACCCTGATCCCCTGCCTAAACCAGCACCCCCTCTGGCTCACCGCCCTCCAAACGATGGTCACCGACTGGCAAGCTTCCCCCACCCCGCCGCTCGGCCCCCTCGCCACTGCCGCCGCCGCGAAGTGAGCATTTGCCTTGGGCAGCGCGGGCGTCTCGCCCGCCGTTTTCGGCCTCTGGCCGAAAACAGCCCCTTCTGTAAGCAGTCGGCGGGGCGCCGGGAGGAACATCTCAGTCCCTGACCAGCCCGGCGAACGCCCCACGCCACGCCCACAACAGAAACAGCGCCAGCGCGCCCAACACGATTCCCAGCAGGAGCCCGCTATGGTCGAGAAAGATGTCGTAGAACAGGATGTTCACAATGACCGGGCCGACCAGCGTCAACCCCAGCCGCGCCTTCCATCCGGTGAGCAGCAGAATCCCGCCGCTGACTTCGAAACATTTCACCGCGTACAGATATCCGCTGCTGAACAGCGCGCCGACGAACGCACCCGCCTGTCCTTGCGGCACGGGCATCTTCGGCATGAAGTGGATAAATGCGTCCAGACCGAACACGGTGAAGATGAGTCCGAGCAGCACCCGGGCGATGATGACGGCGATTTTCATAGTTTTTTTGATTTCGGATTGAGATTGCGTTTCAATTCAAGTCAAACAAAAGAACTTGCGCCGCCTGGCTCGTCGTCAATCCCACCGCCGCTTCCTCGGTCAGCGCCGCCGCGTCGCCCCCGCTCAGCTTCTCTCCATTCAGCGTCACCTCCCCTTCCGCCACGTGGACCCAGGCATGGCGTCCTTTCGCCAGCGTGTGCGCCACCTTGTCTCCGGCCCTCAATCGGCCCAGCCAAAGCTCCGCGTCCTGATGAATGGCGATGGAACCGTCGCGGCCCGTCTTGCTCGTGATCAGTCGCAACTCTCCGGCGGGCGCGTCCGCCAGCGATTTCTCCGCGTACCGCGGCTTCACTCCGGTTTGGTCCGGTTGAATCCAGATCTGCAGCAGATGCGCCGCCTCCTTCTTCGACGGGTTGAACTCGCTGTGCCGCACGCCCGTGCCCGCCGCCATGTATTGCACCTCGCCCGCGCGGATCACCCGCCCGTTGCCCATCGAATCCTTGTGCTCCAGCGCCCCGCTGAGCATGTAGGTCAGGATCTCCATGTCCCGGTGCGGATGCGTTCCGAAGCCCATTCCCGGCTGCACCAGATCGTCGTTGATCACCCGCAAGCTGCGGAACCCCATCCATTGCGGGTCATAATAATCCGCGAAGCTGAACGTGTGGTACGTGTCCAGCCACCCGTGTTCCGCGTGCCCCCGTTCATTTGCCTTCCTAATCGTCATCATGCACCCACCTTGCCACATCCCCCGCCAATCTGCAAACGACCGCATTTTCGTTTCCCCTCCTAATCCTAATCTTAATCTTAATCCTAATCCTAATCCTAATCCCAATCCGCTGACTGCTCCCGCTCCTTATTGCGTTCGCTCGTGAAAACCTCCATCGCCTTGCTGCCCTTCAGGGAGCCGCGCAGGCTGCGAATGTGCTTGGCCGTCAAAGGCCTGATCAGAATGCCCTGGGGCGTGGATTGCACAGTGGCCCTCGTCCCTTCCACAATCTCAAACTCCTTGCGCAACCGGCGCGGGATCACGACCCGGCCCTTGCTTGAAAAGCGAACGGTGTTTCTTTCGGTTGGCCTGCGCATATTTCAAAATCACGACTGCTCGGGAGGCTATTGCAAGGGCGGCGCGACCTCCAATCAATAATTTTAACGCCAAGACGCAAGGACGCAAAGCCGCTTCTTGTAGCGGCGGTCTATGACCGCCGGATTCTTGCGACGGTCGCAGACCGCCGGCACATCCTATTCGGGCCGACTCTTTGCGCCCTGGCGTCTTTGCGCCTGCGTTGAATTCCTGCTCTTTGCCTTATGCCCCGGGGTGCTCCTTCGCGGTTCTTGCCATCAGTTCATGCCATCTAGGCAGGGCTTCTTTTGTGAAACCTCCTGCGACCATGCCTCGTCCAAATCACTGCATTCAGGAGCGTCAATTATGATTACACTAAAGCAAAGCCTGATTCTGGCCGGCTGCGTTCTGGCGCTGGCATCGGGAACCGCCACCGCGATGGCCCAGCGTGGCGCCGATGGGTTGCGACAATCTTACCCTCCCCCCATTTTTCCCACGAATTCCAACGATCTCACCCCCATCTACCAGGACATCC